>JACUTO010000253.1 GCA_014859755.1 Candidatus Bathyarchaeota archaeon | reverse complement strand
ATGGTGCGGGGGGTGGGATTCGAACCCACGAACCCCTACGGGACAGGCTCCTGAAGCCATCGCGCACTGTCGGTGCTCTGCGCCTTTAACCTGGCTCGGCGACCCCCGCCCGTATTTCCACATCGCAACTCTTCCTTAAGTTTCTTTTTGCTTCCGTTCTATTTCCAGCAAAGTTCACGTTTAAAAGCATGAGAGAATAACCTATAATCCGGAAGCCGGAACAAGGGCGTATGATTTATGGATTGGCTAGACATACTAAAAGAATGCTCACAGAAAATGAGGAAAGAAATCCTCACCTTTTACGGATCCCCTGACGCTGCCATCGGGTTTGGTATAGGCGCCGGCGGCGACACCATGAAAAAAATTGATTTAGTTGCCGAAAAGGCTCTAATAGACGTTTTGGATGAACACAAAGTCTCGTGTACCCTCATCAGCGAAGAAACCGGAACAAGAAAAATTGGACCCCAACCATCTGAATTTTATGTCACAACCGACCCAGTAGACGGCACAACCAACGCCGTTCGCGGAATACCTTTCATGGCTACAGCCATCGCAGTCTCGAAAGCACCCTATCTTAAAGACGTGGAAACAGCCCTCGTATCCGATATCTTTCACAACGTTACCTACACCGCGCAAAGAGACCAAGGGGCCTTTCGAAACGGGGAAAAAATTCAGCCTTCTCAAACATCCTCGCTGGAAGAGGCAGTCGTTGGAGTCGACTTTAACACGTTAAGACTAGGAGAGCTCGTCGCCAAGCTGGAAGAAGTGCTCATAAGAACGAGACACCTTCGACACTTTGGAGCCAACGCCCTAGAAGTCTGCTACGTTGCAGACGGTGCCATAGACGCCTTCATTGACATACGAGGAAAATTGCGGGTCACGGACGTCGCCGCCTCGTACCTCATAATACTCGAAGCAGGAGGCATCATGGTCACACCTGAAGGAAACCAACTCGATGTTCCATTAGCCGCCACTCAACGAGTAGCCTTCATCGCGGCCGCAAACAAAAGAATCTACGAAAACATCAAGAAGTTCCTAGCTTAAACTAAACGTGAACAACAACTTCCGAAGACAACTCGTCAGCGTGCTGGTTTTTAACTAAGAAAACTCTTTATTTATTCATGGTTAGGAGAACCTTCGCAGCTTGATGCCGATAAAACCGATACAACCGTATCCAGCCCTTCTCTTGCGGAGGAAGTCTGAGCGAGTCTTACTAGTCGCTGATCTCCACATAGGTTGGGAGGCGCCCCTAACCCAGAAAGGAATTCATGTTCCATCTCAAACGCCAAAAATCTTGGATATGATTCTTCAACTCATCAAGACGTGCAAGCCAACACGCTTAATCTTTCTAGGCGACGTGAAACACGCGATTGCAAAGGTGGAAATGGAGGAGTGGCACGACATTCCAGATTTTTTCGAAGCCCTAGAGAAAAAGGTGCCAGATATTCAAGTTGTTCCAGGAAACCACGATGGAAACCTTGAGCCTCTCCTACCTGAAACCGTAAAGATTCTACCCCCAACCGGTGTTGTTTTTGGAAACGTCGGGCTCTTCCATGGACACGCATGGCCGGCGCCAGAGCTTCTAGGATGTCGCAGCCTCATTACAGGTCATGTCCATCCCATGGTTGCCTTCCGCGATCCCATGGGCTTCCGAATAACAAGGCAGGTTTGGGTCAAAGCCGCATGTGATGGTGAACGGTT
>JACUTO010000252.1 GCA_014859755.1 Candidatus Bathyarchaeota archaeon | reverse complement strand
ATTTTCCAGTCTAACGGTGAGATGTCAATTTTTTTGTGAAGGTGTTGCGACGAGTAGATGTACGTCTGAATCCCGGTTATCCCTTTTCTCCCACTCATCTGTTGTATAGTGTTATCAAGATCGGTTGAGTTGAAAAAATCCATGGCTATCAACATCAAATCTTCTGTGGTGGGCATAATGAAACTCACTTTATCAATTTCGCCAAGTTCCTCAACGATCTTTCCCTCAGGTCCATTGCCATATAGTTGTGCGCTTAGCCAGCAGTGGGTAGCGTTGAAAAAAGTTGCGCTCAGGTGGGTCTCGAATCCCTGCAAAACCCCTTCTTCCATTAAATTCCTTATTCTGTTCTTCACGGTGTTTGTGGTAACTTGAAGCCTTTTGGATATGCTGTGATCCGACATCCGACTGTTAGTTGTCAACATCTTCAGAATCGAAATATCGAGATCGTCCAATTCATTCACTGATTAACAATTGGGACACAAAACCTAAAAATCTTGTCCTTTTTTTCTCTGCCTTTTTCTTCACTGCTTATTAAGAAGCGCTCACAACCTTTAAACGAACACGGTGACGCGATACGGAGTTATTAGACGCAATAAAAACCAGAAGAAGCATCAGGGAATTCACTGGCGAACGGATTCCAGACGAGCGCACGTACGGCATGGGAGCTGGACACGAAGGATTTATACTAGGCAAACTCATTACTACCGTTTTTCTGGAGGCTTAAGGGAATGGAAATAAAAAAGGTAGCTGTGATCGGAAGAAAGTTACATATCGGCAACGTTTGGAAAATCTTTTTATATCAACCAGACAATCTAAAGAAAAAGAGGGATAAAATTTGAGCTTTGAAAATCTAACTCTTGAGAAAATAGAGAACATTGCTAAAATTACTCTCAATCGACCGAACCGGTTGAACGCTATAAACACCGCGTTGAGGATGGACTTATACAATGCACTTGAGGACATACGAAAGGACGACAACATAAGGGCTGTCATAATAACAGGGGCACCTAGAATCAGAGAAAAGGAAGGAAAGAAGGAGATAAAATACACCTTCTCAGTGGGCTGGGACATGACCGAGGCTACCGCCGGAGGTCCAGGAGCCGGTCCACCAGTGGACCTAATGGAGTATATCCAAAATTTCGAGAAACCTGTAATTGCCATGGTGAACGGCTACGCCCTGGGCGGCGGGAACGAACTGGCAATGAGATGCGACTTCATATGTGCCTCAGAAAATTCTGAGTTTGGACAACCGGAAATAGATAGGGGCTTTATACCGGGTTGGGGAGGAACGCAAGTGCTGCCAAGGCGAGTAGGGCTGAGCCAAGCAAAGAGGATAATCCTTACCGGTGAGAGGATAAGCGCGAGGGAAGCAGAACGGATAGGTCTGGCAGATGTTGTTGTGCCGATGGAGAAACTGGAAGAGACTACAATGGAGTTTGCCAAGAAATTGGCAAGTAAGGCTCCCTTGGCGATTAAGCGTATCAAAGAAGTAATGAACAAGGGGATAGATACCGACCTGAAATCAGGATTAAAACTTGAGCAGGAAGCGGTCGAGGCCCTCGTCAGTACAGAGGATTTCCAAGAAGGTATAATGGCCTTCATGGAGAGAAGGCCACCTAAGTGGAAAGGGAAATAGGTAGATATCATCTTCCTTTTCTTTTTAAAGACTGTTAAGAAAAAATGGTGTAGGAGTTTAAAGTCTTATAGTCCTACATCTAGCCATGGGTA
>JACUTO010000251.1 GCA_014859755.1 Candidatus Bathyarchaeota archaeon | reverse complement strand
TAAACTTAGTTGTTCCGGCTTATTCGCTGTATAAGGCTAACGTACTCCTTAATCGCCTCGCTCCTCACCTTCTTGTTTTTACTTCGGTCAATTAGCAGACGTAGATGAAGGGCGCGGCGTTTCATTTTTTCAATGCTCAAAAACATCACCTTCCGGAAAGGTCTTTTCATAGGCGGAACATTAACCTACCTTATAAGCGTTGCGCTGTTTCAGTGAGCACAGAATTGCAGCCATACAAAGACGGTGTAGGGACGAGGAGGAGAGAGGAACACTAGAAAAGACTGCAATATTCTTTTTATAGAAATATGTTCTCTTCGGAAACACGCCTTTTAGGTATCCCTGTCTACTTGGACTATAGACGAAACTTATAGAACAAGTTTAGCGAGGTTTGCGTTTGGAAAACGAATCTGTGGAAACCCCCCGCAAACGAAGAGACCGCCTCTACATAATAGCAGAAATACTAGCCATAGCAAAAGACGGAAGCCTAAAAACCCAGATCATGTACAGAGCAAACCTAAGCTTTGCCCAACTAAACGAATACCTGAACTTCCTCCTCAAAAGGGAACTCCTCAAAGTCAACACAGAGAACAGAAAGACACTCTACAAAACAACCTCTAAAGGCGTCAAATACCTCGAAAATTACGAAGAAATTTCAAACCTCTTAAGAAGGGGAGGGGGGAATCCCGTTAGAGCCAACTCACCGATCTTCTGGCTAAAACGGACAACGTAGACTACAGGCAGCAACAAGAGCGTTTGTTACGAAACTATTTTGGCCGTCACACCGTCGATTTTGATACTTTTCTCCTCGCCAGTCTTCACATTCCGGAATGTAATCTCATAGATTGGACTGTAAATCACAGCGTGCTCAGAGATTTGAAAGAGTTCGTTTTCAATTTTATCAGCGTCTGGAGGTCTCTTGACAACCCTAGCTTTAACAATCTCCACTCCCTTTCGAGGAGAAAACTTGAGCTTTCCCGCCTTTTTGCCGACCTCTTTCAATATTTTCTGGGGATGATCTTCGGAAGGGGCAGAAGGCACCTGATCTGGTGGAATTTCGCGCCCTGTTCTGTCAAGAATGATGTAAGCCTTGTCTTCGTAGGATAAACATTCTTCTGCTTCGAGTCTGATTACCTTGCGAGATTCCCCGGTGGGGCCGACCACTGTTTCGGGTTCGAATGTTTTCCCTAGAATCCTAACTTCTTCAGTTCCATCGTCAACGTCAAGGGTGTAAACTTTCGTTTTATGATAGTCGATGTTGTAATTTGCGTCAACGAGAAT
This sequence comes from Candidatus Bathyarchaeota archaeon, assembly GCA_014859755.1. GTDB lineage: Archaea > Thermoproteota > Bathyarchaeia > Bathyarchaeales > Bathyarchaeaceae > Kmv02. The sequence goes on along the minus strand of JACUTO010000251.1, from coordinate 452 downwards.
GTAGGGTTCATAGTATTTGTCGACCGAAACAACCCGTATTTCTTCAGGTTTGGGCTTTGAAAAACCGAACTTAACGAACAATCTGCTTTTCATTTTCTCTGCAGTGAGTTTCACTATGGTAGGATCGACGCGAGACCTGTAAACGATAACCTTTCTTCTGGCTATCCTTTCAGTAACCTCTGGAGCTTCAGCCATAGTAACACCTACACGATAAAAGAAACCATTCACCAATTAATCATTTATGAATCGAAACTAAATATTGCCCATCCACTAGTTTCCGAACATTCTCCAGCTAGGGACTCAGAAGCCTAGTTCTTCAGGTATTCCCTCGCCCTCTCCCTCAAAGACGGAAACTCGTCAAACAGCGCCTTAACGACTTCCCAACGGACTTCATCAGGGTTCATCTAACTATCTCCATCATCTGTCTTAGGCGCACGAATATTAAAAGACAC
>JACUTO010000250.1 GCA_014859755.1 Candidatus Bathyarchaeota archaeon | reverse complement strand
TGGGCAATTGCCCACCGCGACCAAGCTAAGGTTCCTAGCAGAAATCACGGATGGCAGATGGCAGCCATGGCTGGAGCCCTTCAGGTTCGGTTGGAGAAGCCAAGCTACTATGCAGTAGGCGACGAGATTGCGGAACTTTCCTCAACACACATTTTTCGCGCCTTGAGAATACGCAACGCCGTGTTGGTGCTCTTTGTGTTGCTAATAGTTTTGCCCATCCTTTTCTCGGTAAGCTTATTTCTTCCATCCCTACCAATTATGTAGTCACGTGGCGAAGACAAACACTCCGGATAGTATTTCGATGAGGCTGTTGACAAACGAAAAACTCTGGAATGCCGTTCTCAGAATGCCACCGATAAAATGGATGCTGAACACAACTTTAGAAAGATGCCGGAAATGTGACAAGACACACTTGGAAATTGCGCTGAACGATTACGTTGGCAGAGATTATCCCAAATGTTTTTCGTGTGACTTCTACTCCACAATTATAAGATTTTGGATCAGTTTTCTGAAAACGATCTTGGCTGTTGAAAGGAGCCGTGTTTCCAAACTTTTGGCTGACCCCTACAGCAGAAGAGCCATAAAAAGCATAATATCAGGCTTCATCGACTTCGGTGTGAACCGCCCACTCTTAGTTCACGCTCCCTTCCTCGTAGTATGGAACTTCACCTACAAATGCAATCTCAACTGCAAACACTGTTACTCGGACGCCAGCAACCTTCCCAGACAGGAACTATCGACCAGCGAAGCAATGAAGGTTGTGGACCAAATCGCAGATTTCGGTGTGACTTCTTTGGCGTTTTCCGGCGGCGAACCCTTAATGAGAAAGGACTTTTTTGAAGTAGCAACGCACGCTGTCGAATCAGGGCTGTACGTATCCCTAGCAACAAATGGAACCCTGCTTAACAAGGAAAGAGTAAGAATACTCAAAAAAATAGGACTTAATTACGTGGAAGTCAGTCTCGACGGAGCTAACTCCAAAACGCACGACGCCTTCAGGGGAAAAGCCGGCTCATTTGACCAAGCGTTGAACGGGTTAAAGAACTGCGTGAAAGAAGACCTCTGCACGTGTTTAGCCGTAACCGCAACCAAGAACAATCTTACCGAAATTCCCTCAGTTCTTGCCTTGGCTGAGAAGATAGGGGCCAAGAGATTCACTCTATTCAATTTCGTGCCAACAGGCAGAGGTAAAGACATACTAGAGCTTGATCCTTCTCCAGAAGAGAGAGAAGAGGTTCTAAAATTTCTTAACAAGAAATTGTCGGAAGGTTCTCGAATCGCCATATTGACGACAGCCCCCCAACTTGCCCGAGTTGCCTTACAGTCCCCCTCGACTCAAGAAGACATGGTGGTGCCGCTCGCCCACATGGAAGCCGCGAAGATAAGTAAAAAGGCAAAGGCGCTTGCCGACTTCATAGGTGGATGCGGAGCCGGACGATTCTACTGCGCTGTCTCTCCCGAAGGAAACGTTCAACCGTGCGTCTTCCTTCCCATAACTGTCGGAAACCTAAAAACAGAGAAATTAGAAAACATCTGGTTTAACTCCCCAGTTTTTAAGGTTCTTAGGAATAGAGAAAACTTGAAAGGCCGATGTGGAAAATGCGAGTTCAAGTACGTTTGCGGAGGATGCAGGGCAAGAGCCTTCGCGTACTACAACGACTATCTCATGTCCGACCCAGGATGCATCAGAAAAATCTTGGCAGGCGATTGACAATTGAAAACAGTAAAAATCGGAGTTT
>JACUTO010000249.1 GCA_014859755.1 Candidatus Bathyarchaeota archaeon | reverse complement strand
GAAGAGCAATAGGCCGCCGTGATAAGGTGTCGGCGCACTGAATATGGTTAGCAGTATAGCTGGCAAAACCAAAGATAAGGAGCATGGACCTAAAGCTAGAGAAATGACTACCCCGAACAGAAATGAACCCACTGCATAATTGTATTTTGAAAAACGCGTCAACGCAGTTAACTTCAAAGCATTAATTCGTTCAGTGAAAGAGCTGCTGGCGTTGCTTGTGATGTGGATTTTCTTGAACAAGCCTAGGTTGTTGATTCCAAAGAAAACGAGAAGAAGGCCTGCAATGGCGAAGAAGAATCGGTAGCTTGCTGGATCTACGGGAATGAGAGAGGATACGGCGTATCCGAGAAAGAAGAAAACTAGGCACATGGCTATAGTGAAGCAACAGCCAATTATGAAGCCTTTGCGTATACTTTTGCTGATGCCTACGGCGTATGTTAGGTACACTGAAATTAGGGCAATTGAACAGGGTGAAAGGAAAGTCACGATTCCTAAGAGGAACAATCCCAGAAATTCTTCAAACACCTCTTAATCAAGCTCCTAAAAGTTGGTTAATATTTGACGATAATGCTGAAGCGGTGATTGCGCTGTATGAATCGGAAATGTGAAATGCCTTGTCTATTAGCACTATTGTTCCATCGCCTTGTGTTGCATATTTTTGTGCTATGTCCATTTTTCCGTCGTCATAGTCGTTTCCAAACAACCAAGTAATTCCATACGTGGTGCGGATTTGTTCAAGGTCGCTGTTTTCACATGTGGCTACAGCGACCGTTATTAGGATGATGGGTTTGTTGCCACAATAGCTACTGCAAACAGTTTTCAGTTGTGTGAGCTGGTTTTCGTTGATTGGGTAGATCTGTCCATGGCAGCCAACTCCCATGACGTGTATGACGATGATTCTTCCGCTGAAACTGCTGAGCGAGAATTGGGTGCCATTTATGTCGCTCATAGTAAATTCGTATGGCGTTTGTAGGGGGTTTGTTGGATTGATTGGTGGCGGTTCTTCTGATATTGTGGAAGGTTGTGTGTATTGCCATGTCCCATATGCCACAACTATTATGGATATCAGGCAGATTGCTCCAAGTATTTTGCCTTTCGGCCATTGTCGCGGCTTTCTTTCAGCTTCTCTTTCTCTCTGTACTCGATAAGTCTCTTGAGCCCTCTGCTGCCTTATCGATCTCTCTCGCTGCCTTTCCTTCCAGCTTTTCTTCTTTTTCTTCTTTGGCAATTCTTCGACCTCACCATGCTGCAGTTAAAGTTTTTTGGGTCTGAATGGTGTACAATGGCTCTCTTCAATGATCTTTATCAAATCAATTAGCATGTCTTGTGCTTCTGCTAACAAATCTTCATTTTTTTCATCTTTAGCTCGTAAGTTCTTTATGTAAGACTCTATTTCCAATTTCAAGGATAGAGGGTCGACGTTGCTCTCTTCACGCTTAGCGTCTCGATATTTCCTACGTATTTCTTCAAAACGTGCTTCCATAATAGCTCAACCTTGCTCCTTTCTACATTCCTGTTGACTGTAAGCGTGATAGACGCCTTTTCCTCGAGCTTTAATATGGCCTTTTCTGAAAGTGCCTTCAAGCCCTTGACAATCTGACTTGGAAAAAGCATAGGGCGCGCGCGGGATATCGCGATCTCTTCCAAGAGACTTCCTCTTAAGGATAAATAAGGAGGTAAGATATTTGGCGGGTGAGAAAATGGGAGAAACAACAACTAAGTTAGGTCTTCCCAATTCCTTGGTAATGAA
>JACUTO010000248.1 GCA_014859755.1 Candidatus Bathyarchaeota archaeon | reverse complement strand
TGTTGACGACGTTTTCAATTTTGTGTAGAAAGAAGGGGTCAACGCCGCTTATCTGGTAAATCTCTTCGATTGGAATGTTCTTTTTCAGGGCTTTGACTATCTTGAAAAGTCTTTCATCCGTGGGGTTGGCTAAGACGTCTTTTATCATCTCTGTTGATTCATAGTCTTCGTCCTCGGAATTACAAACCAATCCTACTTTTCCAATGTCTAGCATGCGAACCGCTTTCTGTAGCGTTTCCTCAAGGCATCTCCCAATAGCCATGACTTCTCCAACAGACTTCATCTGCGGACCAATATGCCTGTCCACATTCCTGAATTTCTGTAGATCCCATCTTGGAAACTTAACTACAACATAGTCTAGGGCTGGTTCAAAGCAAGCGGTCGTAACTCCTGTAACCATGTTAATCAATTCGGGAAGCAGATAACCAATCGCCAGTTTGGTTGCTATGTAAGCTAAGGGGTAACCTGTCGCCTTGCTTGCGAGCGCAGAGCTTCTCGACATCCGCGCGTTCACTTCAATAGCACGGTGCTCCTCTGATCTTAGGTCCAAAGCCCACTGAATGTTGCACTCGCCAACTATTCCTAAACTTTGTATGACCTTTATGGAAGCCAAACGAAGCAAGTGATATTCACGGTTGTTCAATGTTTGGGCGGGGGCTACGACTATGGAGTCTCCGGTGTGAACTCCCATGGGGTCGATGTTTTCCATGCTGCAGACGGCTAGGCAATTGTTAGCGTAGTCTCGCATGACTTCGAACTCTATTTCTTTCCAGTGGCCCACGTATTCTTCGATGAGCACTTGCGATATCATGCTCTGGGCTAAGGCTCGATTAACTATTTCTTTTAATTCAGTCTCGTTGTGTGCTACGCCAGACCCTTTACCGCCTAGAATATACGCCACTCGAACGATGACGGGATATCCTATTTCCTTAGCGGCCTTGATGGCTTCTTGAAGGGAGGTGGCAGATTTGCTTCTAGGAACCGGAATGTCTGTTCGAATCATCGCTTGCTTGAAGAATTCTCTGTCTTCAGTGTCTTCTATCGCTTGGATTGGCGTCCCCAAAACTTTAACATTATGTTTCTCGAGGATGCCTCTTTTTGCAAGCTGAACTCCGCAGTTTAGGGCTGTTTGTCCCCCGAATCCTAAGAGAATCACGTCAGGCTTTTCTCTTTCAATAACTTTTTCGACGTATTCTGGTGTGACGGGTAAGAGGTACACTTTGCCTGCTAAACGAGGGTCGGTCTGGATTGTCGCTATGTTGGGATTGATTAAGACGGTTTCTATGCCCTCTTCTCTTAGGGCTTTGAGACACTGGCTTCCAGAGTAATCAAACTCAGCGGCTTCTCCAATCTTTATAGCCCCGCTGCCAAGCACCAAAACCTTGCGTATCCACTCAAATTTTGGCATTTACACACCCCGCGAGCTTCAAAAATTCGTCAAACAGAAACTCCGTATCGTAGGGACCAGGAGCGGCTTCTGGATGCCACTGAAGGGCTAAGGCTGGTTTGCTCTTGTGTTTTATTCCTTCAACTGTTTTGTCATTGGCGTTAAGGAACAATACGTCTAGATTGGTTCCTTTTAGAGAGTTTGAGTTTACAGCGTATCCATGATTCTGGGTTGTGATGTAACATCTGCCTGTTTCCAGATTAAGCACTGGTTGATTTTGAGACCTGTGTCCATACTTTAGTTTAAAAGTGTCTCCGCCCATAGCCAACGCCAAAATCTGAACTCCCAAGCATACACCCATTA
>JACUTO010000247.1 GCA_014859755.1 Candidatus Bathyarchaeota archaeon | reverse complement strand
TTGTGGATCGCCATCTGCATAGTCGTTGGCCTCTTGTTAGGAAGGTTTTTCCCAGCTTTCGGTCAATATTTAGACTCTTTGAAATTCGCTAAGTTATCTATTCCAATCGGCATCTGCCTATTTTTCATGATGTACCCAACAGTCGTGGGCATAGCCTTCAGTGACATTAAGAAGGCTGTAAGGAAGCCAAAACCCATGCTCCTCACAATAATTGCGAATTGGGCCATCGCTCCACTGATAATGACGTTGTATGCAAACTTGCTCCTAACTGATCCGATGCACAGAGCTGGCGTTATACTGCTCGGCATGTCCCCATGCACGGCCATGGTTATGTGGTGGATCTTGTTGGCTAAAGGAGACCTCGCTCAAGGACTAATAAACACAGCCATAAACGCGCTACTGATGCTGGCTCTCTACGCACCCCTATCTGCTTTTTACCTTGGTGTAAGCGGGATACCTGTTCCATGGGATCTGATTGCCATGAGCGTGATAGTTTTTATAGCTCTTCCAGTATCCTTGGGGGCAGTTTCCAGAAAGTTGCTTATAGGAAGAAAGGGAAAAGAGTGGTTTGACTCCACTTATCTTGAACGTGTGCGCAAAATATCCATCATCGCGTTGCTGCTTACTCTAATCGTCATGTTTTCTTTCCAAGGAGAGATAATCCTCAACGATCCGCTTCTAGTGGCTTACCTCGCCGCTCCAAATCTGCTCCATTATATCACAATGATTGCCATAACATATACAACCTCTTGGCTGTCAAACTGGGACTACGCAACGTCAATAGATACTACTCTTATCGGTTCAAGCAGTCACTTCGAGGTCGCCATCGCGGTCGCAACAACCATTTACGGACTTGATTCAGGCGCCGCCTTAGCTACAGTAATAGGGCCGCTAATGGAAGTTCCACTAATGCTTTCTCTCGTAAGGTTTGGTCTACGAACGCGCCATCTTTTTCCAAGGAACAAAAGGAAATCTAAGACATAGAAAGACCAGAAGCCCAGTGAAAGAAAAAAGTTTGATAGAGAGAGATTGAACCTATGGGGAAAAATGTTCGAGTCAAAACATGGGAAGAGTTTAAAGCATTAGCTACCGAAAAGAAGCCGAAGAGCATCGTTTACATTATTGCCCAGAGCATTCCAGCCAGTAATCTAACAGGCCTTAAGCTGATTTTACCCGTTGAAGAAACGCAGTATATCTTCACTGACTGCGCAAAAGGCAACAAGCTGAGAAAGACAGGAATACCCGTTCACACTGATAAGAAAGGAAACCGCTTTATCGAAGACGCTGATGTAAAAAGTTTTCTCATGGCACAACTACAGAGGGAGGATTTGCAGATTTTCTCTTACTGGACGATCTAACAAGAGTGCCCAAAACATTGTAATAAATCAGCATGTTAGCAGCTTCTATGCGCGCACGACAAGAGGGAAAAAGCCTATTTCAAAAAAGAAGACATCAAAAACCTTCATCGTTTTCGACTAAGCCGAACCTACATTTCCATGGTCTCGTCTGAAGTTTTAGGCTTCTAACAGCGCGGGGGTCGGAACGTTTATAAGTATCGATGTCGATATCGACTTTGATATGAACGTGAATGAGATAGTAGGAGGTGATTGAGTGCATCATACACATCCCTTTGGACGTTGGATGAGACATATAGCGTCTGTTCCAAAAGGCTTCCTGAGACATTATGTGTTGAGGCTGCTGAACGAAAAGCCCATGTCAGGCTCAGAAATCATGAACGAAATCGAGAAACGAACCGATGGACGTTG
>JACUTO010000246.1 GCA_014859755.1 Candidatus Bathyarchaeota archaeon | reverse complement strand
TTTTTCTTCTGAGAATATGTATGTTCCTCCTGCTCGTAGCACGTCGCAGAAGCAGGGGATGGCCTCTAAGATGGGAAGCTTGTGAATGCTGTTGAAGTGTTTGTAGAATTTCTGTTTTTCTTTCTTGGACGACAAGATTTCGGCGAGCACTTTGTTCATTATGATTCCGGTTTTTTTGTCGAAGAGATCGTAGAGTTCTCGGGTCATTCGTTGGGTTCCCTTTATGTCAGATGCGTCTAGGCTTGTTACCACCAAGACAACGTCGGCGCTGACGATGGCGTTGATGGAAGAGTATTGAAGTCCGGGGCTGGTGTCAAAAATGACGTAGTCGTGATGCATATCGTTAAGGAGAGACGTTTTGAGCGATAGAAGTCTGCCCAGAGCCCTCATTTCCCACTTTCTGTCCTTCGCCGACATCTCCCTAATCGCTTCGGTGGCGGGATTTGCCAATCCAACAAAAAACCTTCCGCTTCTACCATGCTCTTCAGTAACGTCAACTAGGACCTTGTCGATTTCACAAGCTCCGTTTAGGTAGTCGTTTAACCAATATTCGGAGTTGTTGGTTTTGAACACGGCGTGGAGACTTGGAGCGCGGAAATCTAGATCTAGTAGGCAGACGTTTTTTCCCTTTCTAACGTATGTTGCTGCCAAATTAACTGAGAGCAGTGTCTTTCCTGTTCCGCCCTTGTAGGAGTGTAGCGCTATGATTTTTCCCATGAATTGTTCCCTCACGCCTCTTTTTCAACGTAGAAGTATGCCTTGCGCCCTCTCCTTTCCTTTTTCATGTATCCCATTATCACCAACTGGTTCAGATAACCGCTCTCAACAGCCCTCGCCCGTTTTGTTTGTTCGGCAACTTCGTCGGCCGTTGCTTCACCGATCTTACAGAGGGTTATCGCCGTCTTTCTCAGGTGGTCGGGTAGGGACAGAAGGGTCATCACATCCAGAACGTCGGGTATTTCCGGGTTTACCCTTTGACCGTGCTTCTGAATTTCGATCATCGCATCTATTTTTTCGTTCAGCCGATCGAGACTTTCCTTTATTTTCTCTAATATTCTGGTGGGTTTTCCTTCTAATTTCTTGTATACCGCCATAGCTGAAGTCCTAGATGTGTTTGACGCATCTACAGTATTGTAAGGCAGAGAATCTATTAAGTCTTACGATATAATAGTATGTATTCTTAGATGCGTTCGTTGGCTGGTCAGGTCTTGTGGTTGTTAGAATAGAATGGGAGAGTTGGGTTGAACTGGGGATGTGAGAAGAATTATAGAAAGGGTGGGTGTTTACGTGCGTGCGTGGGGTTAGTAGAGGGAGGCCGGGATTCTGGCTTGGCCTTCTTCCATGACTGGGAGCATGGTTTTTAGTTCTCTGAAGTATTTGAGGACTTTTAGGCCGTTTTCTGTGATGGCGTAGACGATTCTTTTTTTGCCCACGGTTTTTTCTTCAACTAGGTTTTGTTGGATGAGGAAGTCTAGGTATTCTTTGAGGACGCTGCAGTTTACGTTGGCTTTGTACATGATGTGGGTTAGTTTTAGGGGGCCTCTGTGAGCTAGGACTTTCAGAATATCGATATACATTTCGAGTTTTGATCTTCGCATGGTTACGCCCCTTTTAGGTTTATTTTCGTCCAGTTTATATATATCATTTATGGATTCAGACTACGGTTTTTTGTGGTCTATTTTTGCTAAAGGGTTGTTTTTCCTTGGATTCTTTGGAAGACGGTTAGGCGGTTTTGGAGGGCTGTTACTAGGTCGTCTGTTAGGATGTATCGGAGTTCGGG
>JACUTO010000045.1 GCA_014859755.1 Candidatus Bathyarchaeota archaeon | reverse complement strand
TTTCCCTCCGCCAGCATTACCTGGATCAGGTTCAAAGGGTCGACGACTGACCAGTCGTCCTCTCAGCCGGTTAACCCAGCTCCCCTAACTATATACCAGACACAAACGCCTCATATTTAAATCTGGCTATTCAAAACAAGTTTCATCTCAAGACTTAAAAGAAAGATGTTTTCACTCTAGACGGGATGATGGATGGAAAAAGAAGTTATTCTCAAGACGGAAGGTTTAGTCGGATTTATTGACGCATTTCGGGAAGTCGCAAAGAAGTCAGGCATTCAGAAAGGTGACATTGTTATTTTTTCGGGTTGTCCTGGAAGTTGTTTTCCAACAATCTCTAACTTCGCTTTAGCTATCCAAGACCTAGGTGCAATTATGTATTGGGTTCCAGATGCGGATTTAGATGAGGCTAGAAAACTCGAAATGGTAGAAAATGTTGGATTGCAGGCTGGTGAAAAAGAAAAGCCCCAGCGTAAGGCCAAACTCATATTACTCACTCCAGGATTGCTTGCTGTAGATTTTGATAAAATACCGAAAATGCTTCAAGAGGCACTAAAAGAAGATGGAAAACTCGTTGGTGAAACCCCGATTCCAAACTTTTTCGAAAACGTCGGCTGGGAAAACAAACTCTCCTTTGACTACATCATTGAACTTAACCCATGCGCCGTTGAGGTGTTCCAGTTCAAAAGATAATTTTTCGGTCAACCCGATTTTTTCATTTCATGCGCAGATGCGAATGGACGTTGAAGACAAAGAGTGGGAGCAAAAAGATTATTTCTATTTATGTCTGTATTCTTTAGCCACGATCATGGTTGTCGTTAGGAAGATGTCAGGTAATGCTCTAAGTTTGTCCGTCAGGAACTTATCCAACTGTGATAGATCTTCGACGCGCACCTTTACGATGGCGTCATATTCTCCGTATAATTCATCCACCTGAACGACTTCCTCGAAACTGGAAACTCTCTCGCATACGTCCCTTTCGGCACCTGACTTCAATGTAACTAAAATATAGGCAAGGGTAGCCATTCTTTTCATCTCCAGAATAACAGTTGAAGACTCCTCGCAACTTAAATATATCGATCAAGAGGCTAAACTATCCCTAGGTTTTCTACGAGTTTCCTCAGCCTCACGCTCGCTAACCCAATACGATTCTGTGGCACCCGTTTCGTCGATTACGTATTCCTTCTTGAATATGGTAGCCTCCTTCTTGTAGCGCTCCACAGCCTCCTCCAGAACCGGAAACACGTTCTGTCTATGAGCTCCAGCGACCACAACGTAAACCAGATCCTCGCCGACGCCAAACTCTCCAACAAAATGATGAATCTGAACGTCAATCACACCCTCCCTTTCCCTAAGCTCTCTGCAGATGTTGCCAAGAACCTCGTTGGCCCTTTCCTCATAGGCCTCCAACTCCAACTTTTTCACGGTTTCACCGTCTAGAGTTTCGCCTCGAACTACGCCTATGAACGTGGCCAACGCTCCTGCCTTATGAAAATCCGGTCTATCCTTTACAGATTTCAGCAAGTCAAAAAGGGAAAGTTTTCCTTTTTCATGAACGCCGACATACGCAACCATACGAATCACCGGTCTTCATTAACGTATGTACTTCCTCATATCTTTAAGCACTGCAAAAGGGATAGGAAAGTCCTTCATGGTAACCAAGCCCGGCGAGGCCTTAAGCATTTTTGGAATGGAAATGAAAATCATCGCTACGGTTCCGATGTCGCCGCGGACGCATTGAGTTATTTTCATGTAAAGGTTCGCGCGCACAACAATTTAACTAGTTCCTTGATCGCTTGTTCGCGAGATGTTGCGCTTAGGTCAACACTGCCAATAAATCTTGGATAAAGAAACTTGGAGAATGTGCCACAAAAAAGGGAAGGTTAAGCCAGAGGTGTGCTACCCATGGCTAGACATTCCGATATGTATCTGCTTACTGTGATGCGATTTCAATTACGGTAAGAGTTCTGTCTAGTATTTCAGGAGATCCAGTTTCTCTCAGGAACTGCACGTTGATTGTGTGCGATCCAGCGTTCAGCGAATCTGTTAGAAACTCTACGTGTCCTGCCATTTTGTAAGTTCCGCTAGCAGGTGGTCCAACTGAAAGCATGTACATGCTACTGTTGTAGTTGTTGTCTACAACTATTCTCACCCAAATTGATGCGGGCGGTTGTAATGTATGCGTGCTTGAAAATTGCGCAAAGATTTTTGAATTCTGCTGAACATTGATTGTGATTTTCATTGAAGAGTCGAAGTCAGACATATTACGCCACTGCATCGCTGTGTAGCCACTGATGTCGGCCCTTGTGTCATTTCTATTTTGAATTATTTGCAGAATTGAATCGGTTCCATTTACTCCGGCTATGCCTTGTGGTCCTTGCTCTCCTCGTTCGCCTTGTGGTCCTGGCTTAATAAATATCTGGGCACTCAGGACAGCACCTACAGCGCCCGCCAAGAGTCCAATCACCAATGCCAAGACCAAGAGTTTCCACGTGTATTTGCTTTGCTTCTTTTTTTCCAACTTTGCAATACCCTCTTTTTTTGAGGTGCGAGGACGGAACACAAAAAGATTATGAATTTAGGATCTGTATTATTTTCATGTATTTTTCGCGCCGTGCAAAAAGATGGAAAGGTAAGTTTCTTTTAAGACTTATGGTGTGAGGAAACACAGGTAGGGCGATACCGATGACTCCCTACTATTGTAGAAGAATATAAATTTTGAATATTGATCGCCGTTTCATAACGCTTTTCTAAGGGGCGATCAGATGCTTTGAATGTGATTCCCTATGGAAAGAAGACAGTTTGGTCAATTTGGTCGATTCACATTACTAATTCTATTACTAGCGGTTGGATCAGTCATTGGAGTGTGTCTGGGGTATATTATATGGAGTCCTGGAGCTGCAAACTATTCAGTCATTGCACAATCTAAAGAGGCAACCAGAACAGTTAGGATTGGAGACATTTCAATAACCTATCCGTCAGTCATAATATGTAAAGCAGGGGAAGAGTCTTCTAGAACGATAGAAATATCTAATCTCGACAACGATCCAAAATACGTTGTTGTCTCTCTAAGTCTTGTTCGCAGCAGTGGCGTTGACAGCACAACAATTAGCGCCCTCACAGGTAACCCCTACAGAATAACACTCGCTGCATACGGTTCAGTCAAAGATACCCTAAGCTTCAACCCATCATCCAAAGGCTATGCCATCTTTGACATAACTGTAAATGAAAAACTAGCTGGCAGTATTACCCTATATGTCGTTTCCTCTCCTTAACCAGTTGCAGATGGCAAATAGACATCTCTTAAACAAACAATCAAAGAACCAGTCAAATGCACGTAGAATTAGCTAATACTTAAATAAGAAAAGAACTAAGACCATCTACATCAATGATGTCACCTACTCAGGCGACAAAGCAACTTAAGTGGCTACATTGAATTGATTTTATAGCACTTCGAAAAGGTTGTATATGCCTTGAATGCGGAGTTGCGGAGGAGAATTATAAGGTTACTCTGCGATCAAGATTTGACGGCGAGCGAGGTTTTTTCCAAACTAAAGGAAAATGCTCCAAAATATAGACAAACTGTCAATAAAGCTCTGGAAATACTGAAGGAAAGTGGCCTAGTAAAAAATATACTATGATGATACAAAGAAGGCACTATATTACGGAATAGTGAAAAAGGGGTTGTCACTAAGTTTAGAAGATATGACAATAGAATAGGCAGTTTAATGTGCGCGCGCTCTAGTATACGCATTTCGAGGACAAGGCGTGATGTGCCTCGCTTTTCTGACCTTTACATTTGTAAATTTTTATATTTGAGACTAAATCTTACATTTGGAGGGGCAACCTTGGAAAGCAAAGCTGTTGAAAGCTCCAAAGAACTTCAAGAACAACGCTTGGACATGGAAAAACTGAAATATTGCTTTGAATGTGGCATCTGCACCGCAAGTTGTCCCATTATGGAAATAATTCCAAACCATTACAATCCAAGAATTCTTCTTGAACAGATTATTTTAGACTTGGATAAGGTTTTAAAAGAAGAAGAGGCGCTTTGGCTATGTGCTTGGTGTTACAGATGCCAAAGAAAATGTCCCCAAGGACTGAAGCTGCCAGAAATATTCTTACCCATAGAAAAGATCGCCGCGGAACAAGGCTACCTACAAGGATTCGAAAGGGCGTATAAAAGAATCGGACGAGAAATTCCGCTTCCCATAGTTTGTAGTTGGGTCTGCTTTCACCCCGAACGTGCACAAATAAAGGAAACAACAATCAACAAAGTTATCAAACGCTACATCACAGACTACAGGTCTAAACAAAAGGCATCGACCAAGCTCAAATCACACGAGGAAAAGATAGCGATAATCGGCTCTGGTCCAGCCGGGCTCACAGCAGCTTACGAACTGACCCGGAAAGGCTACCCCACAACGGTTTTTGAATCCTTTCCCGAAGCTGGAGGAATGTTACGCAAATGCATACCTGACTTCCGATTACCCAAGGACACCGTTGATGCCGAAATAGAATACCTAAAATCACTAGGAGTCAAGATCAAAAACAACATCACAATAGGCAAAGACATAACAATAAAAGACCTCTTCCACCGAGGATACAAGGCAGTGTTCATCGCAATCGGAACTCAAGAAAGCAGAAAGCTCGGCATCGAAGGCGAGAATCTAAAAGGAATTTTTCACGCAGTCGAATTTTTGACACAAGCAAACCTAGGAAAAGAGGTCAAAATCGGAGACAAAGTCGTTGTAATCGGAGGCGGAGGCGTAGCCATCGACGTCGCAATGACGGCCCTCCGTCTAGGAGCAAAAGAGGTCCAACTCGTATGCCTCGAATCTAGAGAAGAGATGCCCTCACACGAGCCGGAGATCCAGGAAGCTTTAGATGAAGGCATTATCTTCAACGTTTCTTGGGGCCCGAAAAGATTCCTGAGGAGCGGCGACAAAGTGGTAGGGGTAGAGCTTATCCGATGCGCCTCAGTCTTTGATGAGGACGGAGGTTTCAACCCATCATTCGACGAAACCGTAACAAAGACCATAGAGACGGACAGTGTGATCGTCGCCATCGGCCAAGCTTCGGGTCTATCAGCGCTAGGAGAGGAAATAGAAACTTTCAGAGGCAGAGTGATCGTTGATCCCATGACAATGGAAACAAGTATGCCCGGTGTTTTTGCTGGTGGAGATGTCGTATTGGGGCCAGCAACCGTGGCTGAAGCAATAATCTGTGGCAAGAGAGCAGCCACTTCTATTGAAGACTACCTAAAAGCGAAAAAGTCCAGCCGGTCATAGAGGTGTAACAAAAATGACAGATAACCTAGCACAAGAAACAGGATCGGAAACACAGGCTAACCCAACTTCTGACGAAGAGATAAGAATGGGCGTGTATATCTGCCATTGCGGGCTGAACATAGCTGGCTCTGTTGACTGTGAAGAAGTTGCAAAATTTGCAGCCACCCTTCCCTATGTTGTGGTCTCAAAAGATGACCGATATACTTGCTCAGATCCAGGTCAAGAACTGATCAGAAACGACATCAGAGAACATAAACTCAACCGCGTAGTGGTAGCCTCGTGCTCACCCCGTCTTCACGAACCAACCTTCAGAAAGACATGTGAAGAAGCAGGATTAAACAAATACCTCTTCGAGATGGCCAATATCAGAGAGCAATGCAGCTGGGTACATCTGCACGATAGGAAAAAGGCTACTGAAAAAGCCAAAGACCTGGTTCGAATGGCAGTTGCAAAAGCTGCTCTGCTTCAGCCTCAAGAAGAAATAGAAGTTCCAATAATCAAGAGAGCCCTAGTCATCGGCGGAGGAGTTGCGGGCATCCAAGCGGCGCTCGACTTGGCCGATACAGGTTATAAAGTGTACCTTGTAGAGAAGGAACCAAGCATCGGCGGCAGAATGGCACAGATCGACAAGACGTTTCCAACCATGGACTGTTCCATATGCATTCTCGCGCCAAAGATGTCAGATGCAGGCAGACATCCAAACATCGAACTGCTAACCAACAGTGAAGTCACAGAAGTCAAAGGATACATCGGTAACTTCAAGGTGAAAGTGCTAAAAAAACCAAGATATGTCACGGAAGATTGTACGGCCTGTGGCGAGTGCGTAGACCCTTGTCCAGTGATGGTGCCAAATGAATTTGATGTTGGGCTGGCAACGAGACGTGCAATCTATACGCCTTTTGCTCAAGCCGTGCCCTCCACCTACATCGTCGACAGAGACATCTGCCTCAACAAGGAGAACATAATCATATGCGACAAATGTTTGAAGGCATGCGACGCAGACGCAATAGATTTTGAGATGAAACCCGAAACCGTGGAGTTAGATGTCGGCACAATCATTGTCGCCACAGGAGCTGACGTATACGACCCCACCTCACTGGCGAATTACGGATACACAAAGTTTCCAAACGTCATCACCTCCCTCGAATTCGAACGGCTGATAAACGCAGGCGGTCCCTCTGGAGGGCGTCTAATTCGTCCCAGTGACATGCAAGTTCCGGACACTGTAGCCTTCGTTCAATGCGTCGGCTCGCGCTCGAATAAAACAGGTCATCTTTACTGCAGCAATGTATGCTGCATGAACACAATAAAAGACAGCCTCCTCATAAAGGAGCACTGGCCAAAAACGAAAATCTACGTATTCTACGTTGACATAAGAGCATACGGGAAAGGCTTCGAAGACCTTTACAGGAGAGCGAAGGAAGAAGGAGTGATTTTCATCCGTGGACTACCTGCAGATGTGATTGAAGACAAGAAGTCAGGTAACCTGTGGCTAATCGGAGAAAACACGCTACAGAAAGGACTCTACAAAGTCAATGCTGGAATGGTAATCCTATCGATCGGAATCGAGCCAAGACGAGACAGCGAAGCAATTCAACGCTTCTTCACCCTATCCAGAAACTCAGACGGATTCTTCATGGAAGCCCATCCAAAACTGCGCCCCGTAGACACACCAACCGCAGGAGTGTTCCTTGCAGGCACTGCAGAATCTCCAAAGGACATCAAAGACACCGTAACACAGGCCAGCGCCGCAGCAGCCCGCGCAGGCATTCTGATGGCCAAAGGGAAAGTGACAGCGGAAGCAATCACGCCAAGAATAGACATTGAAAAATGTCAAGTCTGTGGAGTTTGTTCAAAAGTATGTCCTTACAGCGCAATCACCATAGACAAAGAACAAAAAATAACTGACATAATAGAGGCAGCGTGTGCTGGCTGCGGCACTTGCGGTGCAGAATGCCCTTATGGAGCAATAACTATGAGACACTTCACAGATGAACAAATTTATGCACAGATAGACGCCGCAACTGAACAGGATGCAGACAAAAAAATCGTAGCTTTTTGTTGCAATTGGTGCGCCTATGCAGGAGCAGATTTCGCGGGGGTAAGCAGAATGCAGTACCCCACAAACGTCCGTATAATTCGAACCATGTGCTCAGGCAGAGTATCTCCGAAATTTGTGGAACACGCGTTCGCAAGAGGTGCTGCTGCAGTTCTGGTTGCAGGATGCCACCTGGGAGACTGCCATTATATAAACGCCAACTATCAAACCGAAAAGAGAGTCCAAAGGTTATGGAAGAAGATGGAAAGGCTGGGGCTAAGCAAGAGCCGTTTACAATTGGCGTGGATAACAGCTGCTGAAGGCCAGAAATTTGCATCCGAAATCGAAGAGATACAGAGCATCGTGAACAATGTGACCAAGGAAGAGATAGAGAGATCGAAAACGATGGTCGAAGAGGGAAGGTGATTTATCATGCCAGTGAAGATGTGGCGCAAACCACTAGATATCGAAAAGATCAAGGTTCCAGAGGGCGAGGTCCACATAATAAAAGATCGGTGCAAGGGATGCGGATTCTGCGTAGAATATTGCCCAAAAGACGTCTTGGAAGAATCGGAGGAATTCAACAGAAGAGGGGTTCACCCTCCAAAAGTGAAAGATAACGCGTCATGCATACTCTGCGGTTTTTGCGAAGTTGTTTGCCCAGACTTCGCAATCTTCACAGTTGAAAAGAATTGTAAAGGAGGCCGCTGAATGGTTGTGAAAGAAAGAGATGTTCTCACGGGCGAACATTTCATGCAAGGGGACTACGCTTGTGCTGAAGGTGCGATAGCTGCTGGATGCAGATTCTTCGGCGGATATCCCATCACACCGGCCACAGAGATTTCAGAACGAATGGCTAGACGTATGCCAGAAGTTGGCGGGGTATACATACAAATGGAAGATGAACTCGGCTCTATGGCTGCTGTAATTGGAGCGTCCTATGCAGGAGTAAAATCTATGACCGCTACTTCAGGTCCAGGCTTCAGTCTGATGCAAGAAAATATAGGTTTGGCAGCTATGACAGAGACTCCATGTGTCATCGTGAACATCATGAGAGGAGGCCCGAGCACCGGCCAACCCACAAAGCCTGGGCAACAAGACGTGATGCAGGCAAAATGGGGATCTCACGGCGACTATGAGATCATAGCTCTTGCTCCTTCTTCGGTGCAGGAAATGTTTGATTTAACGATTGAGGCATTCAATTTATCAGAGGCTTATCGCAATCCTGTGATTGTGCTTGCAGACGAAATTGTGGGGCACATGTGGGAACGAGTCGTAATTCCGGAAAAAAGTGAAATAAAAGTTGTAAACCGAAAAAAGCCTCGAAAGCCGCCAGAGAAGTATGCTCCATTTGCGCCTGAAGAAGATCTGGTCCCACCAATGGCTTGTTTTGGAGAAGGCTACCGCTTCTATGCGACAGGACTTACACATGACGAAACTGGACATCCGCAAACAGACAGTGCCGAAGCACAACAGAGACTCATTCAGCGACTTTGCGATAAGATACGTAAGAACACGGAAAAAATCGTGAAGGTTAGAGAGACAATGTTAGAAGACGCTGAGGTGGCTGTTGTTGCTTATGGAATTCCCTCACGATCTGCGTTAAGTGCCATAAGAAAGGGGAGAAAGGAGGGCATCAAAGCCGGGCTTCTTAGACTAATCACTTTGTGGCCGTTTCCCGACAAACAAGTTTCACAACTGGCGAAGCAAGTTCATGCGATAGTGGTTCCTGAAATGAATTACGGGCAAATTGTTCGCGAGGTAGAGAGGGCGGCGAAGGAGACTCCCGTGATTTTTCTACCAAAGTTGGGCGAAGAACCACACAAACCAACGGAGATTTTAGAGGCTATAAGGAGCGCATGTGGATGAGTGAAGAATTACATCCGCTTGAAAACTTCCTAAGAAAAGGGGTGATCCCGCATATTTGGTGCGAGGGATGCGGAAACGGAATCATACTAAACTGCTTTGTAAGGGCTCTCAACGAATTAAACGCGGACATTAACAAGGTCGTGGTTGTTTCCGGAATCGGGTGTATAGGTCGCCTTTCAGGGTACACGAACACCGACTCCTATCACACCACTCACGGTAGGCCTATTGCCTTTGCGACCGGAGTTAAACTGGCAAATCCAGAATTGAAAGTGGTTGTCATTAGCGGAGACGGAGACCTATTCGCCATCGGGGGCAATCATTTCATTCACGCCGCTCGTAGAAACATAGACATACAGGTGATTTGCGCCAACAACTTTAACTATGGAATGACTGGTGGGCAGCATGGACCCACAACCCCTCTTGAGGCTTGGACAACAACAACTCCCTACGGAAACATCGAGCACTCCTTCAATTTAGTCCATCTAGCCGCTGCTTCTGGGGCTGTTTACGTTGCGAGATGGACATCTCTTCATGTCAGAAGGCTGACAGAATCCATCAAAAAAGCGCTGAAAAAGGAGGGATTTTCCTTCATTGAAGTGATTTCACCGTGCCCTGAAATCTATGGGAGACGTAACAAGATGCCAACTGGAATAGATATGATGAACTGGTTTAAGAAGGCCTCCGAGATTCAAAACTACTCTGATCCAGCAAAGGCTGAGATAAGCCCTGAAAAAATTGTTGTAGGCGAGTTTGTGGATATTGAAAAGCCTACATATGGGCATCTCGTTCGCGAGATGACCTCTAAAGTTCAGAAGAGAATGAAAGAAGGATGATAAAATGAGATTAGAAATTCGAGTAGCGGGTTTCGGCGGACAGGGAATCATAAGGGCTGGATTGATACTGGCAACAGCAGCCGCTATTTATGGTGGCAAAAACGCCGTTGAGACACAGTCGTATGGTCCTGAGTCAAGAGGCGGAGCTTGCAAGTCCGAGGTTGTGATCTCAGATGGAGAAATTGATTTTCCAAAGGTCACCGAACCAGACGTTTTGATTGCGATGTCACAAGAGGCATACAACACTTATGTAGACACTGTAAAGAAGGGAGGAACCCTTTTTCTAGATTCAGATCTGGTGCCAAAAGAAAAAGTCACTTCGCACATTCGAGTTTTCAGGGTGCCTGCAACGAAAATCGCCGAAGAAGCAGGTAAATCTCTGGTTGCAAACGTGGTTATGCTCGGGGCTTTAACATCCATAACCAATCTGGTGAGCCCTAAATCCATGAAGAAATCTATTCTCAGCACCATTCCCAGAGGCACAGAAAAACTGAACCTAGCAGCCTTTAAAAGAGGTTATGACTATGGAAAACGGCTCCTAAAGAAGAAGGGGGTCAGCGAAAACTAGTTTATGCACAAAAGTTATTGTAAAATAGTATTGTTGTGGTGAGAAAAATGATAGTGGGCATAATT
>JACUTO010000044.1 GCA_014859755.1 Candidatus Bathyarchaeota archaeon | reverse complement strand
TGTCGCCATACCCCTTGTAGGAAAGGCTGGTGATTTTTATTCTCTTAGCGTCAGCTTTTTCAGGCACGTTTATCGAAATTATGTCCACGTCTGGAGGCATCCCCTTTTCCAGCACGTATTTGGCTGTTTTAAGGGCGAGAGTGGCGGTTAGCCCTAAGTCTCTCATCGTAACTTCCTCTTTTTCAGACATTTTCTCGGTGATTTTTGGTATGCAGTAGGAAACGGCTATGGCTGGCACGTGGTGAATGGCGGCTTCTAAGGCGGCGCCTAAAGTTCCCGAATTCAGCAAGTCGTCTATTCCGAGGTTTGGACCTAGGTTTATTCCAGCTACAAGCAGATCCGGCATGCGCTTCAGGATTTTGTTCACTGCGAGCAAGAAGGCGTCGGCTGGTGTACCCGTTGTTGCGTATGCTTTTGACCCGCCTCTCAGCTTAGTCTCCATTATTTTTATGTGATCGGTGGTTAGGGCTTTTCCGATGCCGCTTCTCTCATCCTTTGGAGCGACAACGATCACGTTTCCCAGCGTATCCAACCGCTTTTTTAGGGTGGTCAAACCAATCGATTGGATTCCATCGTCGTTGATTACCAGAATGGTTGGCAATGTAAGTCTCTCCGGTTACATTAGATGAGCGCTTTATGATTATTTTAAAATAGCGTTTATTATTGTCAGTATCCATAACGTATCTTAAAATCTCTGAACTCTCCACTGTAGTCTTCCCATCGAACATCAACCTTCGTCACTCTAGCTCCTAGAGGGCCTCTTCGAGAAAAATCAATCACTTTCTCCACATCCTCTTTTTCTCCTTCAAAAACGGCTTCCACCCTCCCATCAGACGTGTTTCGAACCCAGCCAGCAACGTTTCTTCTCTCCGCCTCGTAACTGGTCTCTGACCTAAAGAAAACTCCTTGAACCCTACCGCTCACAAAGACATGCGCTCTAACTTTCATGGTTCTTCTCACCCTTTTTGCCCTTAAACAATTACAAAATGGTTAACCTAATTAAAAATAAGGATTTCAAAGGTTTGAACGGAGATGCGAAATGTCTTGGTTAGGGTGCTCTTCTAAACCTGATAGCCTGACCCGACAAATCCAACTCGTAAATCTGGTTCACGTCAAAGTCGATGCCAAGTTTTTCATATTCTCGCTCCGTCAGAAACAAGATCATCTTCGGGAGGGCGAACTGGGTTTGCTTAGTAAGCATGGGAAGCTGCTGCTGTAACGTTCTGACAACTTCTTGAACCATTCTCCCCTCCTCCGTCGCAGGTCTAACCGCAAACCTCGGAATCACCCGATCCTCAATCAATTCTATGCGCTTTCCAAGATTGCCCTCAGGATCTCGTATAGACTCAATTTTCTGAACCCTAACTCGTGTCATGTTGGTCCCTTCAGCTACTACTGGATATCTGGAAGCTTTATACGTTTCTTGAGATGAAACACACGTCACTCCATCTCGATGGTTGCCGGAGGCTTCGGCGTCACGTCATAGTAAACACCAGAAACGTTTGGGCAGGCTTCAAGAATCTTTTCTGCAGTTTCAGTTAAAGTTGTCCAAGGAATTTCGGCTACTTGGGCGGTTAAGAAGTCATGGGTTTGGATCGCTCGCAGGGAGATTACGTAAGGTTGCTTTTGAGGTTTTTCTCGAATGGCGCATAATACTCGCGTGAAGGATGGATTTTCCGTGATGATCTTAGTTTGAAGCGTGACCAGATTTTTGATGGTTGCTTGATGGATGCGACCATCTTCTGTTTGAGCTTTGATGGCGGCGATTTCTCCATAGTGTCGTTCACCGCCTTTAACTCCAGTCGCCTTGTCCTGAAACACTTTCACAAAGAGATGTCTTGTTGGAACGTTAAGGTATCGAGCCGCTGTTTCTTGTATGTGCACTATGCAAGGATGCTGAGGCGTTTCTAAGTTGTCGATAATCGCTGCAAAATATTGGCTGGGACCATGCTTGGCAAAGTTTTCCTCAGCTATGGCGGTGGCTTTTTTAACCGACTCCAACTTATCGACCTTGATTTCTCCAACGACTCGCACCGAGAGACCTGGTCCAGGAAAGGGTTGCCGTTCAGACATTCCTGTCGGAACTCCCAAGTATCTGGCTACTTTCCTCACCTGTTCCTTGTAAAGCGATGCAACCGGTTCGATAACTTGGAATCCGTAGCGTTCAGTAGGACTTATTCCTATCTGGGCTAATACATTATGCTGAGTTTTTATACCTCCCTTCGTTTCAACTATGTCCGCTTGGATAGTTCCCTGCACTAGAAATCGACAACCTTCTTTTTCAGCGGTTTCACTCAAGGCTTTGTAAAAAGTTTCTCTAAACCTCCTCCGCTTCTCCTCAGCGTCTCGCAAGCCCTTTAACTCGTTTAAGAAACGTTGCTGAACATTTAGCACTTTTATCGGCAGGTTTAAGGGAGGTTGAGACAGAAGCTGGGCAACCCTCTCAGGTTCTCCGTCCCGCATGAAGGCGTCGTCAAGCATAACGCAGAGAAGATTCTCTCCTATGGCGCGGTGGGTGAGCGCAGCAGAGGTTGTGCTGTCTACGCCTCCCGAAACCGCGATGAGGGCTCGCTCGCCTCCAACGGCTCTCTTGATCTCCTCCACCTGCTTGTCCACAAATTCTTTAGGATCAAATTCTTCCAGATTACACAACTCCTTCAGATTAGTTGATGCGCCATTTCCTTGGTTATGTATTTGCCCATTCGAGGTATTCTTCTTATTCCAGTAACTTGGGATATAACGTTTGCTCGGATGGGTGTGGAGAGTTCGCGTAAGTTTTTGAACCTAATGAAGGTCGCTTTTCTTCTTCCCTGCATAAAATCCATGTATTCTTCATATGATCTTAACAAAGATTCGTGGCCGTAAGTTTTCCAAAGGTCCGTGGTGTCCCCGGTGATCCGTTCGATGAATTCTCCGACGCCTCGAATTTCTTTGTGGGGATGTGTTACATAAAAGAGGAGTAGCTTCGCATTTTTTGGACCAACCAGTCCTCTGCGAACAAACACGTGCACGGTTTTGCCCGCTCTGTTTCGGTTGCAGAGTCTATTCCAAAATTTTTCTATGTTCAAGATGATGAAGGCATACCGCTCCAACGTTTATCACATCGCACCTACGGTTAACACTTAACATTTTATGTCGTTTACCCTTATAAGCGGAAAATGATTTCGCGATTGGACTAGTAAACGATATTAAGGCTATCGCTACATATTCGCTGTATAACATGTTAAGTGTTAGGTGAAACATTGATGAAGCTTGTAACGGTTTTGCTCCCTGAAGCTTATTTGGTAGGGCTTGACGAACTTGTGAGATCAGGTATGTATCCAAGTCGAAGCGCCGCCATTCGGGCAGCGGTTAGAGACCTGCTGAAGAGAGAACTATGGGCCAAGCGTGAATAGTGAGAAGCCTTTTAACCTGAAACTTTATCCATATTTTTGGCGGTCTGCCTGTGAAGAAGCCCGTTGCTAGGTAACTTCAGATGACCAACGGACGGACAACTGAGGCTATCCGACCGCCAAGATGTAAACATAATCTAAGCTGGTTCTCCGAATTTTCGAAAAAACGCTGTTTTCAACATATCGCTGTTATTGGTATCCAAATATGATCATTTCAGGCAGCGCTTCGCAGCGTCTCTGACGCGCTTCACTGTTTCAGCCGGATTTTCGGAGAGTGTTATGGTTCTGCCTACGATAAGGTAGCGTGCTCCGGCTTTGATGGGTGCCTCGACGCCTCCACCCTGAACACCTACGCCAGGCGAGTAGATGGGAACGTTCTCTCCTAAGATTCTGTATACTTCTTTTATTTTTTCTGGGTAGGTGGCGCCGACAACTGCTCCATCAGCGTTCCAAGATAATGCTTTTTCAGCGAAGGTCAAATATTGAGGGCTCAACTGTTCTGTCTTAGGGTTCTGTATTGTTTGGCCGTATCCTTCCTCAGCGGCTTTATGGCTCATATAGACGAGAAGAATAACTCCTCGGCGCATCTGCTTGGCAACTTCAAAAACGGGTTGAAGTCCTTGCTCCCATCCTACGAAGGGGTTGGCTGTCACAGCGTCAAATCCTGCTTTGTAATAGTATTCTGCGATGGTTCTGTTGGTGTGTCCGACATCGTTGATTTTGCAGTCCATTATGGTTGGAAGTTCCAGGTCTTGGGCTATACTCAGTATTTTCTGGACGCCGTTGAACAAGCCCAGCGGAAGAACCAGCTGCCGATTTATCTTAACCCCACAAACGTATGAGTGTGCTTCCTCCAGTATTCGGATGCTACGGGATAAAAGACTTTGAGGTTGATCAGAGGGGAGATCTAAAGCTAAAACTATGTTTGAATCTGTCTTCTTTGCGGAGCGATTCATTTTGAGTCGAAAGGACAAGTTTAAACCTCAATTTATTAATTGAGGGAAAAGGTAATATCCTTTTTCTCATTTTAGCGGTTGCGTGACGGTTTTGCTCTTGCACCGTTAGACTATGGGTGTGAGTTTCACTCGGCATCCTCTTGAGGCATCTGGTTCTATGTTGTAAATGATGGTCTTAGGCTTCTTTCCATAGAGGATCATGCTTCCATTTCTTTCTTCTATCTTGAAATGTATACTCAAAGTGTCGGCGAAGACCTTTGTCATTTCGGGAATACTGGGTTTGGATACGTAGATCATTAGGTCCTTTCCCAATCTATTCGCAATCACTGATCGCCCAATCACAGATGAAGTGAACCTCTCCACTACGTATGCGAGGCTATCGCCGCTTAACAAATGAACTATATTCTTACCGAGTCTACTTGACAGTTCCACAGCTGCTTGGATATAACGATTGAAATTTTCTATTGGGTCTATGTCTTCCACGGTTGGATCCTGCCAAACTACGATGTAGGGTTTGTTCATGTCCATCAAGGGATTAGGAAAGGTCATTACTCGGGCAAATTCGTCGAATTTTTCTTCTCCAGTGAAAGAGGAAACCATTTTCCGTATGTCTTCGGGGCCGTACTCAATTATTGGAATGACGATAACCCCTCTGTTCCTCATTATGAAATTTGCGAACGTAGGATTAACAACAGCGTCTAAGGCATCAACTGGAACGTTTTCTCCCAACTCGTATAAGACTGAACAGCCTCTGGGGTACCCTTCTCCGCCCAAGATCTCGTCAAATTCCGGAATTCCACTTGGGTAATGGGTTTTGGTGCCTCTTGTCGGTTCAAACTTTTTAGGGTTCTCCACTTTTTTGTTGGAGAAGGGAAGAAAAACTTGAAAGCCCCTGTTCAACGTGAAAAGAAATCTCTGCTGTTCAATTTTTGTTCCCCGAAGTTTCGGTATCTCAATTTCCCTGATTAACCTGCCATCGTAGTTGTCTCTTCTTAGGACAATAACTCCGTCGGCTACAAACTCTTCAATGCTTGCACCAATCTTTTCACTTCCAGTTGGAACTTCCACAATGAGGATTGTGGTACACCCTAACTGTCTAACAAGCTTGCCCAAAATGTTGTGAATAATGATTCTGGCCTCTATCGGCTCTTTGAAGGCCTGAGCCATGGCACTGAACGAGTCAATTACAAGCCTTTTAGCTTTCAATCGTGTTACTTCTTCAAGAATCATTTCCAGTACGGTTGAGAGACCCTTTTCAGTCACGGTTGTAAAATCTAGAATCTTGACTTTTCCGTTTCCTTCTTCCTTCTTTCTCAAGTCTCGTCCAAAAAGTCTGGAAATGTTATGAGTAATAGTGTCCTCATTCTCTGCAAAGGATACGTATACCCCGTTTTCACCATAATCTTCCGCGCCCCTATACAAAAATTGCATGCCAAAAATCGTCTTGCCGGTTCCAGGGTTCCCGGCCAAAAGAACTAGGCTTCCCCTCGGAAAGCCGCCTTCGATTAGAGGGTCCAAACCGTCAATGCCCGTTGAAACACGACTCTCGCTCATGAAGCCTAGCACCGAAGCCTTCTCTACGTTAAGTTCGATTTTAAGTTATTGAATTCCTGCTACAGATTTTCTATTCAGATTTTTCATCAAGTTTTTCGTTTTTACTGATTTAGAATGTATAATTGCCCTTCATAATCGATTTCTATCGACTTTTCGTTACTTTATGAAATGATGAAAATTGGCTAAACATCTAGCTCTTATATCACGGCATCCATGGAAGAACATCGTTATTGCCCTTTTCCTTTTGGTAGCGTTTTTTCTGCCTCATTGTTGTTTCGCCGATAACTACGATTACACTTATGAGCTCCTCGAACATCCTGGTGGTTCCACGAATTACCGGTTAACGGTTTCGGTGACTTCCTCCTTATACGAATATTATCGCAGCAAGGATCACAATATTTACTCTTATGATTTCGCGAAGTTCGTGACCCCCGATCCTCTGAAACCTGTCGCCGATGATCTTTGGAGCATCTACAGCAACGACGAGGACTTCGCCAATGGAGTGCTGATGATTGTTCATCAGATTCCATACGTAGAGAGCGGTCCTCAAAAATATCCTGTTGAGACTATCGTTGAAAACGAAGGTGATTGTGATCTTTTTTCCTTCATAGCTGCGTCTATAATGAAGGCTGGCGGATTGGATGTCGTCTTGTTGCTTTATCAGACGCAAGATCACATGAATGTGGGGGTTTATCTATCAGAAGAACCAAACGATGCTAGGTCTGCTGTTTACTATTACACTCATGATGGAAAGCGATACTACGTAGCTGAATGCACCGGAGACGATTGGAGGCATGGATGGCGTGTGGGCGAATGTCCCGACCTCCTTCAAGAAGCCTCAGCACGCATCATAACCCTTGAGGACTGCGAACAATCGTCGCCTGGACAAGTTTCATCAAGCTACGGGGCTCTAGATGCTTCTTCTTTGTCCTTGGCGGTTTCCACGAGATTTGTGATTGCTAGAAGCGCCGTTACGCTGAGTGGTTCTATTTCGCCTGCTTTGTCGGGTAAGAACGTTACGTTGTATGTTAGTTCGAGTGGTTCTCCATTAAGTGTGCTGGTAACGGTTGTAACAGATTCTGATGGACGATACTCGTATATGTGGCGTCCCTCCTCAGCCGGTATATATTCCATGAGAGCAAGCTGGTCTGGAGACACTGATTATGCTGGTGCAGATAGCAACATATGTACGCTTATCGTTATTCCCCTTGAGTGGTTGATGATGGGGGTTACGGTGATCGTTTTGTTGGTCGTTTTCCTCGTTGTAACTTTGGCAACGCGAAGAAAACCACCAGAAGAACTTGAAGCCTTCGAAGAATGGGAAGTCGTCGACTACCCAGAATACTTTTGAAAATCTTATCTAGCAGAATTAGTTGCATAAATATCTAAGCTACAGGGATGATGCGAACTCATGAACCTTAAAATCAACGTTCAACTCAAAACTCGTTTTTCAGATTTAACCGTTCTAACATGCAACGTTAAGGGCATAAAGGTCGAGACGCAAAACGTTGAACTGGAGAAATTTAAGGACGAAATAACGGAGAAGGTTAGGGAAAAGTACGACTTAGACTCGGTAAAGAATCTGTCAACCTTCAGAGCGTACCGAGGTTTTTTCTGGAGAGTGGGAATAGATCCCACAAAAAATCGGCCAGCTGCAGAGGCCTTGATCCGAAGGATTCTAGGAGGAAGAACCATACCTCACATAAACACCCTTGTTGACGCCTATAACCTAGCCTCCGTCAAAACGGAGATAGCCCTCGCAGCCTTCGACGCAAATAAACTGAAGGGAGACCTCTTCATGCGGTTTGCGGAAGAGGGAGAGAAATTCCTAGGAATAGGCATGGAAAAACCTATGCTTCTTCAAGGAGGCGAAATAGTTGTCTCTGACAGTGAAAAGCTGGTGGCCATATACCCGTATCGGGACGCAGATATCACGAAGATAACAGAAAAAACAAAAAATGTTACGCTGTTGGTTTGCGGAGTTCCAGGCATCGGAGAAGAAACTTTACAAAACGCTGCACAGGTGGCACTGGAGTATATCACTCGCTTCTGCGACGGAGAAGGTAAAATATAGTTTCCTACCTGCGAACGCAAGTATGTTGACGGCTACGTTGCCTTAGAGAACATTTATAGTGTTGCTTTACATATACTATTTCACCGCTTTCAGGGTATAGAGCATTATGACTGAAGAATCGAAACCACAATCCAATGAAGATGAAAAAGAAGTAACAAAACTTATGATTGACAGACCATCTGACTTCAGATTTCATGCGGCTTATCTGGCCTATTCTGAGACGTGGGACAAAATAATTTCACAAGAGACGAAAACGGAATTGAACGAGATTATGTCATCACTTTCCAAGGAAGAGATAAGCTATTCAATCTTCTACAGGAGATTAGATGAATATAGGAGGCAGGGTTCCAAACACTATGCCTTTCCTAGACAAAGGATAGAAAGTCAGAGGAAGAGGGACTGGCGAAAAAGGCAAACCAAGGACATGAGGAACTCGAGACATAGAGGAAGACGCTGAGGATAGGTCTTCTTAGCTTTACGCTTCTAACGCATCTATTATTGCCTCTGTGACCTCATGGGTAGCAGAACCGCCACCAAGGTCGGGAGTTAAATACTTTCCCTCTCTTAACACGATTACAACAGCATTTTCAATTTGCTCAGCCCACTTGTTTTCACCGAGATAATTTAGCATCATTTTGGCAGATAGTATAGCTGCCATCGGATTAGCTATCCCCTTTCCTGCAATGTCCGGAGCAGAGCCGTGGACTGGCTCAAACAAGGCATAGTCGTCTCCTATATTTGCGCTTGGAGCTAGTCCTAGCCCTCCAACCAAACCCGCTGCCTCGTCAGAAAGTATGTCTCCAAAAAGATTGGACGTGAGAATCACGTCGAAGACTTGAGGTTTCAAAACAAGGTTCATGGCGGCAACATCAACAAACAATTCGTTAACCTCCACTTCGGGATAATCTTTGGCGACGAGAAGGGAAACCTCTCGAAAAAGACCACAAGATTTTCGCATGACATTTGCCTTCGTAACTATGGTTATTTTCTTACGTCTCTTCATCGCCAGATTGAATGCAAACTTAGCAATTCTCTCAGATGCCTTTCTCGTAATCATCCTAAGAGTAAAAGCTGAATCTTCTAATTCAAACTCTATCCCGCTGTACAAGCCTTCCGTGTTTTCCCGAACAGTCACTAGGTCAACGTCTTTTACGCTGCTTCTAATAGGGTAGCTTTTAGCGGGTCTAACATTCGCAAACAAGTCTAACGTCTTTCTCAAGGTCACGACCGCACTTCTGTAATCTGCAACACCAACAGGTGTTGTTGTAGCCCCAAACAAACAGGCTTGAGTTTCCTTTATTTTAGACAAAACCTCTTCAGGAACCGAAGTGCCAACTTTTTTGAAAACTTCGTATCCAACTTCCATATACCGAAAATCAAATTTCAAACCGGTGCTTTCTAGAACCCGAACCGCTTCAGGAACAACGGTTTTGCCTATTCCGTCTCCCGGAATCACAGCTATCTTATACATAGCCCTCGCTTCGAAGAAAGTTTACTAAGCCTCCATTCTTTACGATTTTTTGGATAAACTTTGGCAACGGTTTCGCCTTAAGAACTATATCCTTAGTTTTGTCGTGGATTTGCCCAATCTCAAAGTTTATTTCAACCAAGTCGCCGTCGTCAATTCTGTCAACTTCTTCACAAACAAAGAGAGGGAGACCAATGTTTATGGCGTTTCTGAAAAATATACGGGCAAAAGATTCAGCTATCACCGCACTAACTCCAGCAGCTTTTATCGCCACTGGAGCGTGTTCCCTCGAAGAGCCGCATCCAAAGTTTTTTCCCGCAACTATTATGTCTCCCGTTTTGGCTTCTTTGGCAAATTCTGGTCTGTGCTCTATGAAGGCTATTTTCCCTAGCTTTGTTTTGTCTGTTGTGATGGTGCATCTTCCCGGTGTTATGAGATCAGTGTTTACGTCGTTTCCAAACTTCCACGCTCTCATACGTATCCCCTCGGATCAACAATTTCTCCAGCCAATGCAGAGGCTGCAACCGTTGCCGGAGACGCCAGATAGATTTCTGCTTTTGGATGCCCCATCCTCCCGCTAAAGTTTCTGTTTTGAGTGGAAATACAAGTTTCTCCCTCAGCAAGCACTCCTTCATGTCTACCAACGCATGGACCGCAACCGGGATTGCAAATTATTCCTCCAGATTTGATGATTTCTTGCAGGTATCCCTTGTCAAAGGCGTCGAGGTAAATTTTAGTGGACGCAGGAATAACCAAAAGCCTAACATTATCTGCAACACTCTTTCCCCTCAAAATCCTAGTAGCTACTTCTATGTCCTCTAACCTTCCGTTTGTACAAGTTCCAATGTAGGCTTGATCTACCTTTTTTCCTTCAACACTGGTAACCGGTTTTACGTTGTCTACGGTAGGAGGCCACGCAACTTGAGGCTCAATTCTGTCCACTTCTATTTCATATGCATCCTCGTAAACAGCGTCCTTGTCGCTTTTGAAGATCTTTCCGTTCCTCCCAAGAAAGTTTCGGGTTTTTTCGTCTGCTTCGATGATACCGTTTTTGGCTCCCATCTCCACAGCCATATTACACAAGGTGAAGCGAGAAGAAACACTTGCGTTTTTCACATAATCTCCTGTAAATTCCGCAGCCTTGTAGAGGGCTCCGTCAGCTCCCACCTGTCCAATGATGTTCAAGATAATGTCCTTGGCATAGACGCCTTTTTCGGGCGAACCAGACA
>JACUTO010000043.1 GCA_014859755.1 Candidatus Bathyarchaeota archaeon | reverse complement strand
TAATCGTCGTCGTGCTCAGCCTAGTAATTATTGTAGCCATCATAGCGAACATTGTCTTATGGAGCTACGAAATGAACCAGTTGGACTGGGAGAAAATGAAGGAGGACACGAGCATCACCAATGTAGAACGCGTCACCCACTCTTCTTGGTTTACAGCAGAAAGCGAATATACAATGAATGAAGGCAGTCTCGTAAGCGGTGACTACACGGATACACAAGTGGTTGGTGACCCTTACGAAACGTTCATAGAAGGCATTATTGACCAGCAGGAATTTCATTTACATAGAGCGGATGTGTCAGGTGTTACTCCAGCTGGAAAACTCATGGATACCACTCAACCTCCATCTAACCAGTCAGAAACTACACAGCTGATAAGTCGTGGCTCCTCCGTTTACTTTTACACGTCACCTCTATCCGCATGGTCAATAGAAAACGGAACATGGACACTTTACATATGGGCGTCAACCGTAAGCAGTGGTAAAGTGTCACGTTTAACCGTTCGAATACACCTTGTATCCTCAGACGGTACCGTCGAGAAAGCAACCATAGGAACAGTAACGGACGTCATTATTGACTATGGATACTCTGAAAGAACTATCACAATATCTGGTAGTGCCGTAAGCGTGACCTCTGGTGATCGAATTCGACTCACCTTATACGCCCAACCAGGCGCACAAAATGATTCAAAAGGAATGAGTTTCTATTATGATGGCTACGGAACCTATGAAACCCTAGGTCACGAAACACGTCTGCAATCCCCGGGAGGAGGCTATGGACTCGATCTCAACGGATCCTTTTCGATAGATGTGTCCACCTACCCTCTGGCCTACATCCAGACCGTTGAAATACAACTGAGGTACAGGGCTTACGACACGGGTGAAAAATGGTATTTGAAAGCTTATAACTGGTCATCATCAACCTACAGCGACAGCGGCTTCAACTCTACTGCAGGCCACACGCCGACAACGGGATGGGATTACTATGCCGTGAATCTCACAGACAAGTGGCGAAGTTACGTGCGGGACGACGGCACGATATACGTTAAGTTTGTGGACGAAGGGGCTGACAGCGACCGAACTATCATTGACATCGACTTTCTAGGCGTAAGAGCTGAAATCGATGGGACGCGTTTCACGTTCAAAAACGAGGGGGCCTTAACCTCTCATCTGGTTTCATTATGGATAATTAATTCAACGAACCATGAGCGCTACGACATAAACGTTTTTGTGAATTCGGCAGAGACCACAGCCTATCTTCGCTCTGACATCTCTTTACCTAAAGGCCAATATACGGTTAAGGTTGTAACAGAGCGAGGAAATACAGCAATCTATTCGGGAAGCTAGCCTATTCCGTCATACAAACCTTCTCAAACTCTTTTATTACCTCTTTCTGATCCTTCGCCTCAACCAACTGTATCTTGTAAAGGGCTGCCAACTTCTTTCCGTTTTCACTCATCCTTGGAATCGCAATCAGACATGCCCTTTCTGGGGAGACATCATAAATTTTAGCGAACATAGCAATAACCGGCTGTTCAGAAGCGATGTCATCGGTTGAGGTTGCAAGGTCAATCACGGTTATGTTTCGCTCCACTCCAGTGGGGGAAGCAGTTATGTCAAACATGTGGCTCGCGCCAGATTTTCCCTTCAAGAAGCCAGGGCTTTCCACTTCGAATCCACGACTTTCCAAGAACTCCCTTATTGGAGTGATCAGAATCCAGCCCAAAGTCGCCTCTTTCATGGCTTCAGGGGTCAAACTGTAGGAGTACACGTCTCTGTAGAGGGATTCCTCAAACGAGAAATTTCGGTGGCAATCACGACAAAAATGGGCTGGAACCGGAATGTCAAAGCTTTTGCCACATTCATTGCAGGTGCACCACACTCCCGCTTTGTGATAGTCTACGCCTGGTTTAGTCAGTTCTTTGCGGCATCTTGGGCAGACAAGTTTGTCGTCTTTTCGGAATTTTTCTTCGGTGTCGATGTACCCACATTGTATATGTTCAATTAACGCGCTCTTTCTGATGTCGAAGGACTTGCAGTGGGGGCAGCAGTAATGCATTGAAACGTTCGCTGTATTACAAGATGGACAATAGACGATCTTGTCGTAAAGCTCCCTCTTCAGAACACCAGCCTCAAATAAGCTTCGCAAAAGTTCGTCGGTGCTGGAGGGATCGCCCACGATCGCATCAACGACCGGATATCTATAACCGTACTTATCATCATAAACCGGGTTCAATTTACTAAGCTCGCCGCTCACAAACTTGCTGACAAGCAACTGCACGTTATGGTCTTTGTAAAGCTTAATCCGCTGATCTTTCGAAGCTTTCGACATGGGCTTTCTCCTTCTCTGACTTACGACCTAGGAAACCTTTCATATCCTTATTTTCCGACGCATACTAGTTATGCTTCATAGTCGTTTAAAATTTTGTGGAGCAAGAACTCATATTTTTTCATACATTTAACTTTTACAAAACGATATCTAAGAAATACCCCGCATATAAAACGATTCATGTACCAGAACAAATCCTAAATAGGATAGAATGCGTTTCCCATAATCCTTTAATAATGCGATGAGCGAATCCCTTTCCTGAAAATCAAACCGAAGTGATCTGTCCTGTCTCAAGGAAAGCGAATAATTCAATGCCCTAGATGTGGCTTCACCTTCGACATAAGCTACGGCAGAACCTTCGCATGTTCCGGATGCCCCTCTCTCGTTCAATGCGGCATGGCAAAGTGCCCAAAATGTGGCCACGAATTTCCCTTGCCTGCTTCACAGGGACGTGACTACTCTAATCTTTACAGAAAATACGCTCGAAGACTTGGGTGACAGAGAAAGAAGATAAATGCGCCTTAACATTTTCTTGTTCCATACTTCTCTCTGAATTTTAGACTCGCAATATTCGTTACCTACGGCTAAACATTTAGCGAAGATCAAAAGAAAGCGAGTCAACATTAATAAGAAGATTGTTATCCTAAGTAAGATGCGTAGAAAAATGGTCGAGTGGTGAATGGAAACTACCGCCGGGTGAGTTACTGTGGCTTCTGAAGAACGATGGAAACGCCTAATTTTCAGATGGACCGCGCCAAAAGGATTTGCCGCAATAGTGTTATTTTTTGCCCTAGCCTTCCTCTTCGAGTATCTTATGGTCTATTTTTTCACGTTCTCCGGCTTAACGGACAATTTCACATTCAAATTTTTCACCATAACCATCAGCCCCCTGTTCCACCTCATGCCCATCGGCGTGATATTTGTCCTCATTTCAAGTTGGGCATATCTCACAAAATACATAGCCGTGGTGC
This sequence comes from Candidatus Bathyarchaeota archaeon, assembly GCA_014859755.1. Lineage (GTDB taxonomy): Archaea > Thermoproteota > Bathyarchaeia > Bathyarchaeales > Bathyarchaeaceae > Kmv02. The sequence goes on along the minus strand of JACUTO010000043.1, from coordinate 7,393 downwards.
CCCGTAGAACATCGCCAGCCAAGAAGCCGTCAGAAAGACATAGAAGACAGCCTCGAAGGGCGCGGAAAACGCGTTTCACGTCGTTCAGAAACTTTTTTCGTCGAATAGGCGCCGCTTTCTTTCGAATCCGTGGAGTTTCGTATGTGCAGCAGCGACTTTTTTTCGCGAGGGCCGCCGTCAAAAGCGCCGCAACTGTTCTAACAGTTTTTCTGGTGTCCGTTCTTGCCTTGTACATTCTGGTGTATCCGAATCTGTCCCACGATTTAGCCATCGGACTCTACAGCGCACATCCATCTTTCCACGGGTTCGTGTTGAAAACGATCGAGATAGCGCAAGGGATAGCGCAAGCCTTGTCTCCGATAGGATGGTTGGCGTCAGCTATAAATGGAGCACTGCGTGCTGTAGCGCCAGGCTTCAGAAACGCCATTGAAGGATTGGGATCATCTATGACGGAGCCTTTAACCAACATCGATCTCGTGTGGAAATACACCCTTTGTCAAAACGCTGCGGCATGGATCTCCGCAATCGTAGCCCTAGCGTATGGAGAATACACCTCCCGCGTGTATCGCATACGCAAACCAAGATAAACACTTTCTCAACCAAGCAATTATTTACGTATGTGCCGCCAATTAACGAATGGTGATGTAATGGCAGATAGGCCAAGGTTCGGTCCTGCCGGAGTCCCTTCAGGTTTCAAAGTGCTCAAAAATCCAGTTTTTGAAGTACCCCAATACCTTCATGACGAAGGGTTGGACGCCTTTGAGTATCAGGCGGTTCGTTGGGGACCCAAGCCTCAGATGAAAAAGGACGCCGCAGAAAAACTGGGAATCAACGCCAAACAGCATGACGTTTGGTTGACGGTTCATGGGTCCTACTTCGTCAACTTTTGCGGCGACGAGGAAACCATAATGAAAAGTAAAGCGCGTTTACTTGCCTGTGCAAGAGCTGCGGATTGGATGGATGCCCACGTGGTGGTCTTTCACCCCGGATTCTATGGCAAGAGGTCCCCTCAAAATGCTCTTGAACTCTGCGTGAAGGCGATGAGCGAGGTAGTAGAATCCATGAGGGCGCTTCAAATAACCAAGGTGCATCTTGGTCCTGAAACAACCGGAAAACTTTCGCAGCTTGGAAGTTTGGATGAAGTATTAACGTTGTGTGAAAGAGTGGAGTTGACGGAGCCGGTGATAGACTGGGCTCATATTCACGCTAGAGAAGGCGGTAAAATGAAGACAGTAGACGACTTTAGGAAAGCGTTGGACACTATTGAGAAGCGACTGGGAACCGATGCCGTGAAAAATCTGCACTGTCACTACACCCTTGTTGAATTCACGGCCAAAGGAGAGAAACGTCATCACATCATGGATGAAGTTGAGTATGGACCCCCTTTTGAGCCCTTGGCAACCCTCATAGCGGAACTTGGTTTGACACCCGTCATAATCAGCGAAAGCCCCGTTCTTGATGTGGACGCTCAAAAGATGCGAGACATAGTGTTAAAGAAGATGGAAGAAAAAAGGAAACGTTAGCGTCCATCATAAGACTACCGCGGCTTACGATAACTTTTTCTACATAAACTCTCTTGCTCTCTAGGGGACTAAACTTTGACGCGGCTTAAAGGATTTGAAAAACTCACAAACATCGACGAAGCACTCTCTACCCTCGTAAAAAAACTTAAACCAGAAAGGTTAAAGTCTGAACAAATCCCAATTCACACGGCATCAGGACGGATCACGGCAGAAGACGTCCAAGCCAAAAACGATCTGCCTCCTTTTGATCGCTCCGCCGTGGACGGCTACGCAGTGAAGGCACAAGACACCTTTGGAGCATCCCAATTCAACCCAAAAACTCTGAAGCTGACCGAAAATGAAGTTCGTGAAGGCGAGGCGAGACAAATATGGACTGGAACCCCACTTCCTAGGGGCGCTGATGCCGTGATTATGCTGGAGTATACAAAGAGGATTGAAGACAAAATCGAGGTGGTAATCACGGTTACTCCTGGCGGAAACGTTTCTAGAAAGGGAGAGGACGTGCAAAGAGGAGAAGTCGCGATAAAAGCGGGAACACGATTAAAGCCGCATCACTTGGGGTTGTTGGCGGCGTTGGGGACGACTCACGTTAATGTTGTAAAAAAGCCTAAGGTCGCCATCTTGTCCACCGGAAACGAGCTAGTGGAGTTGGGGCACAAACCCAAGCCCAACCAGATAGTAGAAACGAACCGACTAATTTTGTCCAGCATGTGTCAAGGGTTGGGCGCGGAACCTTTAGACCTAGGCATAGCAAAAGACGACCTAAAGGAGATCAGCGCCAAAATTCGTGAAGGACTAGAGCAGGCAGACGTGGTCATCACCACCGGAGGGACGAGCGTCGGCTACCCGGATCTGGTTCCCATGGCGATCAATCAAATTGGAACGCCTGGAGTCATCGTGCACGGTGTAGCTATGCGACCTGGTATGCCAACGGCGCTGGCAATCCTTCAAGGCAAACCCGTTTTCATATTATCTGGGAACCCTGTGGCAGCTATGATCGGCTTCGAGGCCTTTGCTCGACCGCTTCTTCTCAAGCTATTAGGAGTTGAAAGGGAGCCTAGACCGACACTTAAAGCGAGAGTAACCCGGAGAGTTGCGTCGGCTTTGGGGCGACGGGTTTTCTTAAGGGTTCGTGTTTTTGAAAGAAACGGCGAGTTCTTCGCTGAGCCTGTTAGAATAAAGGGAGCGGGCGTCCTTTCAACCATGACAAAGGCCAACGGATACGTGAAGATTCCTGAAAACCGGGAGGGCCTAGAGGAAGGCGAATCCGTAATTGTTCATCTCTTCGACAAGATATGAGGGACATAGCGTGTTTAGAAAACTACTTTCCCTCGACGAAGCCAAACAGATTCTCAAACAGAACTTTTCCCCTGAACCAGTTGGAGTGGAACGAGTTTCCCTCTCAGAAGCTCATGATCGCGTTCTAGCTGAGGACATTATGGCACCGATGGATGTTCCGCCCTTTGACCGGTCGACCGTGGATGGTTATGCCGTGAGAGCTGTTGACACTTTTGGCGCTGATGAAGACAGACCTGTCGCTCTCAAGTTTTGCGGTCAGGTAACTGTAGGTGAATCTCCTAGTATAGTTGTGGAAAAGGGCATGGCTGCTGAGATAGCCACGGGGGCACCTTTGCCCAAGGGCGCCGACGCTGTTGTTATGATAGAGTACTCAACTCGAAGAGATGACGACGTTTTCATACATCGCCCGGTTTCAAAGGTAGAAAACATGATGGAAGCGGGCTCCGACATCCGTAAGGGCGAAAAAATTCTGAAAAAATATCAAAGGTTGTCTTCTCGTGAAATAGGGGTTCTAGCTGCGCTTGGCTTGACAGAAGTTGATGTTTATAAACGTCCAAGGGTGGCTATTCTCTCCACGGGCGCGGAAGTTGTGGAACCGGGAAAGCCTCTTCCGTCTGGAAAAATCTATGACATCAACGCCTATGCCTTCAGCGCAGCGGTTCTAGAATGCGGCGGAGAGCCGATTAACTTAGGAATTATCCCCGATGATAGGACTCGATTGAAAGCCGCGGTTGAGAGGGCTCTGGACTCAGCGGATGCCGTCATAACTTCAGGCGGGGTTTCAGTTGGCCCCAAAGACCTTATTCCTCAAGTAGTGGACACGCTGGGAAAGCCTGGCGTAATCATATCTGGAATAGCCGTGAAGCCCGGGAAACCCACAACCATCGCCATAGTAGACGGAAAACCTGTTTTCTCTCTGCCCGGTCACCCGACATCGTCTCTTCTAATGTTTCACATGATTGTTCGTCCCATAATATGCAGAATGGCTGGACGAACCGAAGAAACTCCATCCACGCTCAAGGCGGTGGCTGCAACAAAAATGTTTCCAGCAAGGGGACGCCGAACCTTCGTTATGGTAAACCTAACCTATGACAAAACAGGTAAGCCGCTTGCCTCACCGGTTCCCACAGGCCTATCCGGCGCCATAACCACTCTGGCAAGAGCCGATGGCTTCGTTGAAATACCCGAGAAACAGCAATTTATAGACGTTGGGACAACGATAAACGTTTACCTCTTTTACGAATAGTCAGTTATTAGAGTCAGTCTCTTCGTAACATAGTGGTGCGAAGGGTAGTGTACCAAAAAACTTTACGCGTCGCGGTAAAGTTGTCGCTAATAAAAGCAAGAGAATCAACTCTTCGAATAACACGTTGTGTTATGCGCGCGCATTCAGCTTTTTGTCCATGCCATATTACGGCTTCTTCTTTTCTTTTGTAAGCCAGTCTGCCAACGTGATCTTATTCGTGTTGTAGTATTTCTCAGCTGAAACAATGCCTCTTTTTGCTAACCTAAAAAGTACCCTATGCGTCTTCACCCGTGAGAGACCGGTCTTCCACCGAATATCCTTCTGTAACATCGTCCCACCCTCAGCAACCAAAGTCTCAATCACCTTCCTCTCGTCGTCATTCAAAACTCGTAAAACCGCACCAAGGGCTGACTCTCCTTTCTCAACAGTTGGCACAGGAGAAGGCTTTTCCTCGGGCTTCCCACCGCTGAACTCTGGAAAAATAAGAGCATACCCCAACACAGCCACCACAACAACAAGCGGCACAACAAACAAAACAAGCCAGAAAGACCTTGGAACCTCTGCAACCATCCCGTGACCTCTTCCACCAAAACCACCTTCAAACCCAAAAAATAACAAGCCGAGAGAACTAACTGCAAGGGCAACCACCAGAATGAAAATCAAAGTTCCGGAACGCATGTTTCACCCAAGAAACCTAAAGACGAAACACTCCTTATAAGCTGTTTCAAAATCTGAAACACTTTGTTACACCGAACATCTAAACCACACGAAAACCATGGTTTTCTTCTAAGCAAAAATACGGAGGTGAAAAATAATGGACAGCAAAACGAAGATGATTATGGCAGTAGCCCTAGTCCTAGGCATAATATCCGTCGCTTTCCTCGCTGCACCAATACAGGCTTACGTTAACGGAACTGACAACGGCGACTTACTTCAAACGCAAGACCGAGATAGACTGAGAACACAGGACCGAGACTGCAACTCTAATTGCACACAAACACAACATCGTGACAGACAAAGAGCCAATGAATGTGCCACAAACGGAATCTGCAACTGCACAATGAATTCAGAACAGTACAGATACCAGTACAGAGAAAGAACAAGAAGCCTAGGGCACTGATGAGATTCCGTAAAACAATCTCAACCTCTCAACCCTTTTTATGTGCACACAAGAATGCTGCGCGCGCGACTACAACGAAAAGACGCTACCAATCATGTTTAAAGCTCGTGCTCGCGCCTCTTCACCTTTCTTTTGCTCGATCCAGGTCTCTCGTAGCAACAATATCCACCTCTAAACCGAGGGGATTTCTAACAATTATTTCACCTGCTTCTACCGGAGCGTCGACCACAACGTTAGCCAATTCTAAGACGCAGTCCAGTATCCTGTCTTTTGGAATAGGATGAGTTGCCCGTACAGGCAACACCGGGATTGCCGCTCCTTTGATTCTGACCGTCGTGAAGAAATCTCTCACAGGTGCCTCAAGCTCTCTTCTAACATACTCTTCTCCCCGCGGGCACTCGAGACCTTCAATTTCAGATATTTTTCCATTTTCAATGGTTACCCTCGCTTTGCATCCCACAGGACAAATAATGCAGGTTATAACTCGCACATCTTTTTTCTTCACGGTGCAGTCTCCTCCTCAACGCTAACTTCTAATTCATCTCTCTTTTCCAGCTTCTCAAGTGCTTTCTCAGTAAGGTTAATGACGACCATCTCTGGCGGTCTTACCACACGTTTCGGTATGCTCAAGTTTCCCATTTTCACTTTTACATTTCGCATGGGTTTTTTCACTCGTAAGTGAAGGGAAACTGGTTCCGCACCGCTAATTATCTGTGGCACCACGGACTTCACGTTAGATCCAGCTTTCAAAGCTATTTTCTTGCGCAATGGAGGTAATTCGTTCAAGACATATCTAGCGGCGCTTTCCCCAGCCAATTCACCCGCTTGGGTCACGTGGTCAACCAAGTCGTAAACGTGGACAACGTTTCCGCAACCAAAAACTCCTTGAACAGAGGTTTCCATATGCTCGTTGACGACGGGTCCCCCTGTTGCGGGATCTAAAACGATGCCTGGGGTCTGTGAAAGTTCGTTCTCCGGAATCAAGCCCACCGAAAGTATCAGTGTGTCACATTCGATTGTTCTTTCTGTTTTCCGGATTGGCTTCCAATCTGCGTCCACTTTAGCCACGGTTACTGCCTTTACCCTGTCAACCCCGTGAATTGATGTGACTGTGTGCTCCAACAACAAGGGGATGTCGAAATCCTCCAGACACTGAACCACGTTTCTGCTTAATCCACTAGCGTATGGTAATATCTCCACCACAGCCTCCACCTTTGCTCCTTCCATGACGAATCTTCTTGCCATTATTAAACCGACGTCACCTGAACCCAAAATAACAACCTTAGCGCCTGGCATGTAACCTTCAATGTCCATGAGCCTCTGTGCGGTTCCAGCGGTTAAGATCCCCGCTGGTCTAGTTCCAGCTATACCCAGCGCCCCCCTTGTTCTCTCCCGGCAGCCCATGGCCAACACTATTGCTTTGGCTCGAAGCTCTAACAGGCCATCAACACTGTTAACGGCTATAATTTTCTTGTCAGACGTGATTTCAAGAACCATCGTATCTAGCTTAGATTCAATCCGTAAATCCTCCACTTTTTTGACAAATCGAGAAATATACCCTGGGCCGGTGAGGTTCTCCTTGAAGTAACGTAACCCAAAACCGGTGTGAATACACTGAGGAAGGATTCCTCCGAGCTCCTCATTGCGCTCAAGAATTACAACGTTTTCTACCTCCTTTTCTTTGGCCTTGATAGCAGCTGCTAATCCTGCAGCGCCTCCACCTATCACAGCTATATCGATTTCCCGCTCAACCAACATGTCCACCTCGAAGCAAAAGTTGCTTCATTTTGTACGGTAATAGTTCGGTGCCTCTGCCTCGTTTGGTGACGTGCTCGACTGGAATTCGTAGTTCTCTAGCTAAGATTTTGATAACGTGCGACGTACAAAATCCACCTTGGCATCGTCCCATGCCCGCCCTTGTTCGGAATTTAATTCCATCCATAGTAGTAGCCCCTCGCCTGATGGCTTCTATGATCTCTCCTTCAGTCACGTGTTCGCAACGGCAAACGACATGCCCAAACTTCGGATCTTCAGCAATCAGTTCACCCCTCTCCTTATTTGTTAGAGAATGAAAAGAAGGAGGAGCTTTACGTATAGGATTGAAATCTGGCTTATCCTCTAAACGAAGCCCTTCCTTTCGCAGGATTTCCAAGACCATTTCAGCGATGGCTGGTGCAGATGCGGTGCCAGGCGATTGAATGCCTG
>JACUTO010000245.1 GCA_014859755.1 Candidatus Bathyarchaeota archaeon | reverse complement strand
GCTTTCTAGAGATTTCCTTTTCCATATCAAAACCCACTTAAATTCGGATTAATTCCGGCATTATCTTTTCCTTAGTTATTCTAAGCAAGGCTACTGACGGCTTAGTTAGAAAAGGCGGCAGTGGATTCGTTGGGCTTCCAGGATTTATGAACAAGGTTTTTCCTTCCCATTTTATTCTTGGACTATGCGTATGCCCGTAAACAAGCACGTTGAAGCCGTTTTGCTTGACAATTTCTCTCATTTTCCCCATTCCAAATAATGCTCTGGGGTCATGTGTGACTCCTATCTTCCAATTAAGAACCTTGACAGAATTTATTTTCGGAAGTTTCCCTCGGATTTTCGGTCCGTCCATGTTTCCGTAAACAGCCAAAACGGGTGCAAGCTGTTCCAAGTCGTCAATGACAGAAAGGTCTACTAGGTCGCCCGCGTGAATTATAAAGTCTACTTTGTCGAAGATCCCAAAAACTTTCCGTGGAATCTCTCTGGCCCTAACAGGTATGTGCGTGTCCGCTATCAAGCCAACAGTCTTGGTTACTCCAGATTCGCGGAGCCGAAGAAGAACTTGGGATTCTTGGCTAACCATTTAACTATCCTCTTCAACATTTTAAGAGCTTTTTATGATGTAGATAGTCATAAACCGCAAATAAAGATTTTAGATAAACTTGTTTGCTCTTGATAAGAAATCGTCCGCTACAAATAGGGTTCTGGTTTGCATTTTTTTCGCGCAAAGTCTGGAGCGCCTACCCCCTATAATGTTCCATAACATCAAATCAGTTCTCAAACAAGCAAAGAACTAGTCTAAACATATGCAGAGTCGGTTAGAGCAATGACATGGCAATGTCTCCTTTTAAGTTCAAACCAAGCGTTGGAGAAGCAACATCTGCACAAGCAATTACAGTTACACTCAGAAATGAAACGATTAAACCCAGAACTTGGTGCGCGCTAGGGGAACAGTTTGAGACCGAGGGCTTTGAGGGGCTGGAAGTGTTTCAAGTCTAGCGTGTAAAGGCTTGCTCCTTTATTCATAGTTATGGCGGCTATCATGGCGTCTGTTCTACGTATGGGGGCTCCTCTGCTCTCTGTCTCTAACTCTATTTTGGCGGACAAGCTCGCGTCCTCCTTCGTATAGCTAAGTACAGGCAGTTGCAGAATTTCCTTTACTGGCTTGGCGTATTTTCGGAGACCGTACAGAATCTCATGGAGGTTTACAGCGGTTATGCTTATGTTTTCACCGCTCTCAAGAATCTTCTTTAGAGTTTCATCACCCTTTCCAGATTTTCTGTCAAAGATTTCGATTAAAACATCTGTATCTAACACTATCATAGCCTACGCTCAGTCCTCAAAGCATTGATTTCAAAAAGCATTTTGTCCTTATCCTTAAACTCAACACATCCCCTAAGCTTCATCAAATTCTCAACAGGGTTCATGCCTTCTACAAGTCTTTCAAACAGCTTGCTAAAGCTCTCATCTTCCCTTTTAACCTTCAATAACTTCTTGTAAACTTCATCCCTTATCGTTATCGTTTTGGTCAAGATGTTGCACAATCAAATGTTATGTTTAAACATGTATTTAAACATTCACCGCTAATAACGCCGATTTTAGTGCAAGCACATTATTATATCTATCCTATACATGCCCTTCCTTCGATAGTATCTAAGAAACAAACTTATTTCCCTTAACAAAAAACCTCAATTCCTGCGACAAATCCATTTTTACACCTATTCTGTGGGAAGAACAAACCTCAAAGCTTTCCCCTCCTCCTTCAACCACAACTATTTGACTATCTCTTTCCGTGACGTCAATTCCATT
>JACUTO010000244.1 GCA_014859755.1 Candidatus Bathyarchaeota archaeon | reverse complement strand
GGATGTAGGATAGGCCGACGCCCATGACGAGCAACGTTCCAAGGGTTAAGTGTTTGAGTTCTGTTGTGCTGAACCAGAAGACTTTTGCTGTAGGTCGGGGGGCGTAAGTGATGGTATATTTGTATGATGGTCTCGTAGGCTCTCTTTCTACAATGATTGGCGGTGCCTCTTCTCTTGGGGCTCTTGCTCTCCAAGATTCTGGGCACGCATGGTTTTCTGGGAGGCGATGCTCGGCGCAGAAGTATCCGTTGCAGTAGGAACATTTGAAGGGTAAGACAACCTCTTTGCCGCAGTGTTGACATTTCGCCGTTGTGTTCAACTTCCTGAAGGTGCCTAAACATTTGGATTTGTGGTTTAAATGTTTAGCTTTGTGTTTAGTCTCTGTCTTCAGATTCCCTTGTTTTTCTTCATATAGTCGCAACATTCCGAAGCGCATTTGCGGTACATACTCCCCTCTTTTCGGAGGAAAAGTTGCAAGAATGCTTTGAGTAAAGATTTATAGATGAAGCGAATCAGATAAGCTTGTCCAATGGTGCCGGGACAATACGCCGGGATAATGATAGACATCTTGTCTTACATCCCGTGGGCAGAGTGGATAATGCGCAGGCCTTGAGAGCCTGTGGCCCTGTTGGGCCGCATGGGTTCGAATCCCATTCCCGGCGCCAAAATTAAAGCTTATTTTGAGCTTATTTAAGCTAGAAACTCTCAATTTGTGGATTTATTGAGTGGAAGGCTCGGCAATGTCAGAAATAGGCAACCTCTGCTTCTTCTTCAATCAACTATCTTTTCGGTTTTTCAACTCGCCGTACATCCTAAGCGTCTGCTACAATTTTTCTATGGCATCCATGATTTTAGCATAGCTTTCTATACTGCATCTCCAGCCTGCAAAAATCATCTCTTTTATCGCTTGTTTGGCTCTTTCTTTTGTAATCAGCCCTTGGAAGACGGCTCTCATCAGAATGTATGGTGTACCCACATAGGATATTCCATAAATTCTCGCGGTTTTTCTAGCCACTTCATCGTCTATAACCGCTATTCCACCGCGCTCTTTGGCAATGCCCAGAACCTCTGCGTCAGTTATATGAAGCCCCCTTGTTTTCAACATACTTGCTAAAAATTTTTGGTTCTCGGGCTTAGTTACCTTGAATACGTTGTTCTTGAACATCTTCTCCAAAATGATGGCGTCTGGAACGCCTTTCCGCTTTCCCTCATCCACGACTTCTCTTTTAACCTGTGGTGATGTTAGTTTTTCATTTTTTAAGCCTTCAAAAACCTTGCTCAACCCTACTTTGGTTATGTAAATTAATGGCGTGGCATTAAAGACGAGTGGCTTCACTTAGACTCCGCCACTGATGCTTCCTTGATTTCTCTCTCTATTTCTTCGGGCGTATACCTAACCCACTCAATATTACGCTGTTTGACCAAGTCAGCGAACTCCCAAAGCGAAAGTTTAGCCATCTCAGTAGCCTTAGCAAACGTCACTTTTCCATCTCGTAACAACTCTAAAGCGGTTTGCTTCCTCCACTCAACGATCCCCATTTCAAGGAGAGTCCTAACAACCGTGGCCTTGTCTAACTTTTCACGCTCAACCACTTCGAGAATTTCCTTCTCAATTTCTTCAGGTATCCTTACTGCGAGGGGTTTAAGTGTCAACAAGATCACCGTATACAAATGGTATCACATGCATACATAAATACCTTGTGATCATTTTCCTTCAGTCAGCCTCACGTCTTCTTTTATTCGAGAAAGGAAACCGGGGCGCATCAAAAATAAGGTTCAAAGAAAAATCCCATGTAGAGGGAATTGAAAG
>JACUTO010000243.1 GCA_014859755.1 Candidatus Bathyarchaeota archaeon | reverse complement strand
ATGGGTGTAGCCAAAAAGTTAATGAAGCGTTCATAGGGCAGATAAAGCCCGAAGAGGTAGGACTGAGACAAGAACAAGGGTACGGCGAGCCACAGAATAAGCAATGGATAAGCGCTCGATGCCTTTCTCCTCCTTAGTAAAACGAAGGTTAACGGGATACCCGCCAAACCTAAGAAGAGAACTGCTCCAAAGACTTTGATAAAGGAATCGAGACTCACGGTAGGTATGCTGTAAACATACTTTTTCATTTCAAAGAAAATGTGGGAGACAAGGACACTGGAATAGCGCAATATGACCTCAGCATACCACGCCGATATCGCTAGGCCGCCACCCAGAACGACAGCGAGAAAAGTTAAGAGCTTCCTCTTTGACCTAATCGTGCCGATAAAAAAGGCGGGAATAAACACTAGAAGGAACACGAAAGTCGCAAGTTGATGCGTCAACACAAGGGCAAACGTCACCAAAAACAAGAGGAAAGCTTTGACCGAAACCACGTAGTTCTTGTTCATAATGTAGAAAATCAACGCAATGTATGCAAGGCCTAGAAAATTTGCGTAACCTCCCCAAAAGATCATCTCAAAAAGCGGGACTGACAAAATCGTGAACACGGCAGAAGCGATAGCGGCACCTCTCCCAAGCAATCTTCTGGCCAGCAAATACGTAGACAACAATATTAGCACATTGATGGTTGCAACCACAAATCTTAACACCAAACTTGCGACCATGACGTCAACGGTACCCACAAAAAGAAGCAACACCGCCAAGAAAGCGTGAAAAAGTGGAGGATACCACGGAATCCCGCTATAGGCGACTCCCTTGTTTACGACTATGGTTTTCGTCTTTCCCAAATGTACTGCCGGATCGTTTCCGGGCAGAACACCATTCATCGACATCTGGTGGACCGTGATCAAGAAGAGCGTGGAAACGGCAAGTAACACGAAAACAAGTTCGGCTTGGAATCGTTCAGCCTTTGACAACACGCATCCTCCAAAGCGACACGGGTCAGTACATATGATTTAGAAGGTTACCTATAAAAACATCCAGCATTCATTTGGCAACTTGAAAAATGGCAACATGCCCACTATTGCACATTAATCGAAACTTCGGGTCATCTCGGAATTTCGAGTAAATCTCTTGATCTCGGCAAACGATGAACGTGATGTTGTGTCTTTTATTATCTCCAAATAACTTGAAGCAACTATTGGTCTGTTGTGCAAAGCTTGCGTAGGATCTGTAGGCATGTCGTCAAGCGTAAGGCTTTTATCTATTGAGGTTGGGGACCTTGAATGTGACTTAGTGTTGAGGGGTTATGGATGGATTGGAAAATTATCTTATTAACCGCATTGTCTGCTTTTATAGGAAGCATTGGGCAGCTGGAATTTAAACGAGGAGCAAGCGATCTCCGGTTCGATGTCAAGCTGCTACTAACAAATCACCATTTAATCATCGGAATCGCAATATATCTCGTGTCCACCGTCTTCTATATTTACGCTCTAAGCAAGGGGCAACTGTCGATACTCTACCCTATAATCGCTACATCCTACATATGGACAAGTATATTCGCCAAAATATTCCTCAATGAGCCAGTAGGTACAACTAACTGGATAGGTGTCTTCTTTATCCTATTGGGAGTCACACTTATTGTCACACGACCAGGCGGATAACCGTTGATTGTTGTAACGGTCCCAGCCTACAACGAATCAAAAAACCTAAGAAAATGCGTAGAACTGTTACTACAAGAAACTCCTCCACTAGAGGAGGAGTTCTGCATTGTAATAGCTGAAGATGGAAGTACTGATGGAACCGATATTAT
>JACUTO010000242.1 GCA_014859755.1 Candidatus Bathyarchaeota archaeon | reverse complement strand
CTGCCAGACGTTACCATTGGCTTTCCGACAACGCCAAAAACTTTGTTGTTGAACCGCACGACGCCATAGTTGGCGACGTAAAACGTGACATTGTCTTAGACATGACAGCCAAAGAAAGTGAAAGTTGCAGAAAAACATCAGTAGACATAACTAAAGAAAAGCCAAAAAAGATCAAGCGCATGATTATGTCTATCAGACCAGCCTACCAAAAGTCGCTGCAAGAGTGGATGCCAAAGACCGCGGATACCCTATGGAAAGAATATCCAATCGATGTCCTGTCTATGCCGAGGAACATAAACTGGAAAGCCCTAAGCGAAGTTTACGAGTTCAAACCTCAAAATTACGAGCAATTGTTAGGATTCAAAGGTATGGGTCCAGCCACTATTCGAGGCTTAGCTTTGATTGCAGAGCTGATTTACGGTGAAAAACCAAGCTGGAAAGACCCAGTCAAATATTCTTTTGCGTATGGAGGAAAAGATGGAGTGCCGAGACCAGTGAATCGCAGAGCCATGGACGAGTCAATACGGATACTTAAGCAGGCAATACAAGAAGCGAAAATAGGGAACAAAGAAAGGACGCGATCTTTGCAGAGATTAAGAAGGTTTGTTCCAGCTAACATGATTTGAATGGTTTTTATAGTCTGGCTCTTCTTAGAACTATTAATTGGACGGATTCTGTTAAGTCTTTTGACCCTCTAAGTGCGCGAACCACCCCAATCACACCATAAATTAGAATTGCCGTGCCTCCGAACATCATCGGTAAGCCTAGAATCTCAAAAGGGGTGAACCTCCTAGGTTCATAGGGCGATCTAAATCTTACGTGTATAACCTTGTCGCTGAGGGGTTCCAGATTTTCAAAATATAAACTGTATATTCCAGAATATCCGGCTGTAAAACCGGTAGAAAGCCGTGTTTTCACAATTCCAGCATCGTAGATGATTACTCCAGAAGGATTTTCGATGTAGAATCTCACCTCTTCGTTTCCACCGCTAACTGTAAATCCCCCTTCAGTTCTGTCACCTTCTTCAAGATACCATGACAGTTGAAGCACGGCTCCTCCTTCTACATCGTAATACCCTTTCTGCAGTTTCATCCAAAAAAAGGCAAGATAGAAACCAGAAATAAGGACACTCATTCCAACAAACATCAGCACCAAGCTAGTCCTTCTATTCATGTCTTTTACTCCTAAAACCAGAGTTAGAAAGTGATTCTTCGTATAACCCTACATGCATACAACTATAACGCATTTTATTTCAGTGTTACCAAGCATTTTCAACTATTTACCTTTATGGTCAAAAATTATTTCTTTTTCTGGTTCTTCTTTTATTCCATTACATCAGGGTTAACAATGTCGATAGGTCAAAAGACTTAACAGTATCACTTGAACGTGAGTCTGTTTAGGGTGTTCCTATGGATGAGAAAAATTGTGCTTTGTTCGGTGTGATTGGGCCTCTTTTAGCTTATGTTTCGATAGGAGTTTCAATTGCACTTTCGCCATGGTTCAGCTGGGAGAAGAGCGCCTTGAGCGATCTTGGACATGCTGTTGAAAGCGGAGTGGCACCCATATTCAATTTCGGTTTGCTTCTAACTGGTTTTTTCCTCACAATCTACGCAGTCAAAGTGTTGAAGGGATATGCAAGGTGGACTGGCTACAGCCTAGTAATCTCAGCTTTTACACTTCAATTAATAGCCGTATTCGACGAAGTATACGGTCTTCTCCATTTAGTCGTGTCAATATTGTTTTTTGTTTCGTTGGGCGTCACATCCCTTCTTTATGCTGTGGAAAGAAAATCCTACTCGGCAGTAGCAGCGTTTGCAATAGGGCT
>JACUTO010000042.1 GCA_014859755.1 Candidatus Bathyarchaeota archaeon | reverse complement strand
AAAAGATTGTAGTTGTCACTGCACCTGGACCAGGTAGCGGTAAATTCTCATTCTGTATGGCGCAAATTTATAACGACAGAAAAAGAGGGGTTAAGTCCGGTTTTGCAAAATTTGAGACGTTTCCGGTATGGAATCTAAGCCTCAACCATCCTGTAAATATCGCGTACGAAGCAGCAACCGCGGACATAGGAGATTATAATATCGTAGACCCATTCCACAAAAAAGCATATGGAATAACGGCAATCAATTACAGTAGAGATGTGGAAAATTTTGCAATAATGAAAAAAATAATCGATAAGATAGTCGACAAAGACGATCCAATGGCGAAATATAAATCACCAACTGACATGGGTGTCAACATGGCTAAAGAGGGAATAATCGATGATGACGTGGTACGTGAAGCAAGTGAGGAAGAAATCGTAAGACGTCATTTCAGATATCGCAGAGAATTCGTAGAGGGCGAAACTCTCTACGATACATTGGAGAGAATGGAAAAAATCATGAAAAAGGCGGGAGTTAAGCCCAAAGACCGTTCTGTTGTCCTGCCAGCAAGAGAAGCAGCAGAAGACGCTAAAGAAAGAAAAGACGAGGGAAAAGGATATAAAAGTGTGTTCTGTGGCGCGGCAATCGAAATCTTTTTGGATTCAGGCAAAACCGTAATTGTAACAGGCAAGAATTCGCCACTACTCTACGCTGAATCGGCGGCGATTCTAAATGCAACAAAGATCCTTGCAAAAATGCCGGATGAAGTCGACGTGATATCTCCAAATGTAATCCAAAGCATTATACAATTAAAGAATATAATTGGGTTAAACAGCACATCATTGGATGTAAAAGAAATACTCAACGCACTGGCTGCAAGCGCAGTATCGGACGAGAATGCACGCAGATGTTTAGATGCGCTGGATAAATTGAAAGGTTGTGAGATGCACACTACTCATCTTATGAACGAAGGTAACGAAAAGATGCTGAATCAGATAGGCTTGAATCTGACGACAGATGCGAAATTGCCGTTTCCTGATGAGACTTTTGTCCCCTAACCATCTTATTTGATGCGCGCGAGGTAACCCTTGGGCTACCATTAGAACCGAAAGAACCAAAGACCTTTCCTTTTAACATGCGCAACAAATAATGCTTATAAATTTTGGCAAAGCATTAATTCACGGTAAAAAATGTCTTTAGAAGGATTCATTGAGTACAAGCGGAGAGAATTCTGCAACGACGTAAGATGCCCCGTGCAAATGGAGCTAAACAAACAAAAGGAAAAATCAGAAGAATACGAGAGAATTAGGCAAACATGCAGGACTGACTGCAGATACACCACGTGGCAGTTTCACCATTGGCTCATGGATAAAGGTTATTTAATTCTGAAAACAAAAGCTTCTGAAGGGAAATAAAAAATGGAGTGGGGAATGAAAAACAGGCTAGCCCAACTAATACAGAAGGATGGTAAAGCCCTTTTCCTACCGATAGATCACGGATACTTCCAAGGACCAACCCACAAACTGGAAAAACCCGGAGAAACCATAAAACCACTGTTGCCCTACGCAGACGCGATAATGCTGACAAGAGGAGTGCTGAGAAACTGCGTGGACCCAGCTAACACAAAACCCGTAATACTACGAGTTTCAGGCGGAACAAGCGTCGTGGGAGAAGACCTAGCTAACGAAGGGCTAACAACATCAATCACTGAAATTGTCAGGCTTAACGCCAGCGCCGTATCCATGTCCGTGTTCGTAGGAAGCAAGTATGAACATCAAAGCCTCATAAACCTGACAAAGCTCGTGGACGAGTGCGAAGACTACGGAGTACCTGTGATGGCAGTAACAGCCGTGGGAAAAGAGCTTGAAAAAAGAGAAGCCAGATACCTAGCACTATGCTGCAGAATAGCTGCGGAGCTAGGCGCCAGAGTGGTGAAAACATACTACTGCCCAGAAAAATTCCACAAAGTTGTCGAAGGGTGCCCTGTACCAGTAGTGATCGCAGGAGGCCCAAAAGTAGACTCTGAACTGGAAGTGTTCGAATTCGTCTATGATGGCATGCAGAAAGGCGCCATCGGGGTGAACCTTGGAAGAAACGTTTGGCAATCAGAATATCCCGTAGCCATGATCCGAGCCATAAGGGCCATAATTCACGAAAATTATGCTCCGAAAGAAGCACAAGACTTGTTCGAGCAGGTAAAGGCGGGAAAGGCCTAACGCTTTCACGTTTCTAGGTGAACCCATGCTTGTAGCCGTATACTACAACAACAGGGACGTAAGAATCCGAGAAATGCCTAAACCAGAAATCGCGTCTGATGAAATACTAGTAAAGGTCATGGCGTGCGGCATTTGTGGAAGCGACGTAATGGAGTGGTACAGAGTTCCAAAGGCCCCGAGAGTTTTGGGGCATGAAGCCACAGGAATCATAGAGAAAACTGGAGAAAAGGTAACGCGATACAATGTTGGAGATAGAGTTTTCGTGTCGCATCATGTGCCATGCAACAAATGCCAATATTGCTTAAAGGGGCATCACACGGCCTGCGAAACGTTACACACAACAAACTACTATCCAGGAGGATTCGCCCAATACATACGAGTGGCAAAAATGAACGTCGAATACGGCGTGTATAAGCTGCCGTCAGACATGTCCTATCACGAGGGAACTTTCATTGAACCCCTCGCATGCGTAATCCGAGGCCAACGACTTGCAGCAATCCAGAAAGAGGACACACTGCTAATAATTGGAAGCGGAATTTCAGGGATACTGCACATCCAGCTAGCAAAACTCAAGGGAGTCCAAAAAATAGTTGCAGCCGACATAAACCCATACCGCTTAAAGTTGGCTGAAAAATTTGGAGCCCACCACACGATAAACGCGAAAGAAAATCTTCCCCAAAAACTGAAAGAGATAAATGAGGGAAAACCAGCGGATCAGGTAGTGATATGCACAGGAGCAAACCAAGCATCCTTAACAAGTTTAGAATGCGTCGACAAAGGTGGAACGATCCTGTTTTTTGCCGTGCCAGACCCCACGGTGAAAATTCCAGTGCCTATCACTCAATTCTGGAGAAACGAAATAACCATAAAAACCTCTTATGGCGCAGCACCCGGCGACTTGGAGGAATCTCTGGAGATTCTAGCCCAAAAGAAAGTAAACGTAACAGACATGATAACTCATAGATTAAGCCTTCAGCAGACAGCGGAAGGTTTCAGACTTGTGGCAGATGCAGGTGAATCTCTAAAGGTAATCATTGAACCCAACAGGGTTTAGCCATCATGGGCGCGCATTCAATGTTTTTGCATGGGGCAACCCCTTTTATTGCGATTACTTCCGTTCTTCTCCCTCAAAATAGATAGATATAGCTGCAATCTTGTGGGCTTTATTTCAAAGAATTGATGATTTTCTCTGCGATCATACTGGCTGCTGCGTTCTGGGCTTCTTTGGTTTGCGCCCCTATGTGGGCAGTGCAAACTACGTTTGGTAATTTGATCAGTTCTAGATCTCTGGGCGGTTCAACCTCGTAAACGTCTAATGCGGCTCCTCCAATCTTTCCAGACTTTAGCGCTGTTAAGAGAGCTTTCTCATCCACGATAGCACCTCTAGATGTGTTGACGAGGAAGGCTTCTTTCTTCATGAGTTGAAACTCCTTTGCCCCGATCATGTGGTATGTTTGTGAAGTTAGTGGAACATGCAGTGTGACCACATCGCTTCGTTGCAGCAGCTCTTTAAGTGGAACCACTTCTGTTTCAAGTTCCTTCAGCAACTCTGGGCTCAGCGGGATTATTTCTGTAATGAGTATCTTCATTCCTAAAGCTTTCGCTATCTTTGCCACCCTCTCGCCAACATTTCCTAAGCCTATTGTGCCAAGTGTTTTGCCCTCCAGTTGCCAACCCATCAGCTTCTTTTTGATCCACTTTCCCTCCTTTAAGGTCCGATCGGCAAGAGGGATGCTACGTGCCAACGAAATTATCAGTCCTATCGTTAGTTCCGCCACGGCTTCGGCGAGGGCTTCTGGTGTACTCAAAACGGTGATTCCTCTTTGTTTGGCGGTCTCTAGGTCGATGTTGTCTAAGCCCGCGCCAGCTCGACCTATTGCTCTTAGCCGCCTCCCAGCTTCAATGATTTCTTTCGTGACTTTGGTTCGGCTTCGCACAATCAACGCATCATAGTTCGAAACTATTTTTGTTAGCTGCTCGGGAGTGATCGTTGGGTTTACGTCAACCTCAAAACCAGCTTGCTTTAATTTCTCTATTCCTTCTTCATGAACAGGGTCACAGACAAGAATCTTCGTCTTCAAAGCGTCATCCTCCATGGAGTAAATACAGAATCCTTGAACCTATGAATAAGTACATCGCTTGGTTATTTTCCTTTCCAGCAGAAAGTTCATTTAAATAACGTCTTCTACATTTAATGGGAAGTTGAAGGTCTTGATGGTTGGTATAGTTGGGAAACCTAACACCGGTAAGTCCACCTTTTTCTCTGCTGCGACGCTAGCTCCGGTGGAAATTGCGAGTTATCCGTTTACTACGATAAAGCCGAATCGGGGAATAGGATATCTACGGGCTCCATGTGTGTGCAAGGAGTTTAACGTAAAAGACAGTCCGAAGAACTCCATATGTGTGGATGGGATAAGGTTGGTTCCCGTTGAATTGATCGATTGCGCTGGACTGGTTCCAGGCGCTTGGCAGGGACGAGGGCTGGGAAACCAATTTTTGGATGAAATTAGGAAGGCAGATGCCCTCATCCACATAGTTGACGCCGCGGGGGCAACGGATTCTGAGGGAAAAATATGCAAGCCCGGTTCCCATGATCCTGCAGAAGACGTGAAATTCTTGGAGACGGAGATAACCATGTGGCTGACTCAAATATTGAAGAAGGACTGGCCTAAAATGGCTAGAACAGCTGAGGCAGGTGCAGAGGACCTAGTCTCCCTCCTTGAAACTCGCTTAAGCGGACTAGCTATTAGAAGAAACCATATAATCGAGGCGTTAAAGAAAACGAATTTGAACGCGGAAAAACCAACCCTCTGGAAAGATGATGACATAATAAGGTTTCTGAATGTGCTGAGAAGTATTTCTAAACCCATGCTGATTGCCGCAAACAAAATCGACATTCCAACCGCAGAGGAAAATGCTGAAAGGCTAAAAGAACTGGGCTACACGGTTATACCTTGCTGCGCAGAAGCGGAGCTGGCACTTAGGA
Organism: Candidatus Bathyarchaeota archaeon; assembly: GCA_014859755.1. GTDB lineage: Archaea > Thermoproteota > Bathyarchaeia > Bathyarchaeales > Bathyarchaeaceae > Kmv02. The sequence goes on along the minus strand of JACUTO010000042.1, from coordinate 5,660 downwards.
GGGCCGCTGAAAAAAGTTTGATCGACTACAAGCCGGGAGACTGTAACTTCGCCATTATGAAACCTGAGGAACTGACAGAAACCCAAGGTAAGGCGCTGAAAGTGATTCAGGAAAGGATACTGCAAAAATTTGGGTCCTCCGGCGTCCAAGAAGCCATCAACATGGCTTTCTTCAAACTCCTAAACATGATCGTTGTTTATCCGGTGGAAGACCTCGAACACCTCAGCGACCATAATGGTCGAGTGCTTCCCGATGCATACCTTGTACCCTACGGCACCACTGCACGCCAACTAGCCTATATAATTCACACAGAATTGGGAGAAGGCTTCATCCACGCCATGGAAGCTCATGATAAAAAGAGAATTGGAGAAAATTACGTGCTAAAAGACAGAGATGTGGTTTCGATAGTTAGCGCGAAGAAAAGAGGATAAGTTTTCGGTGTGTTTTCCATTTTTCACTGACCGAAACGGCGCTTCCGCCTCTGATAGGTTCGAACTGCTCGCAAGAGTTCTATGCGCCTAAAATCCGGCCAGTTTATGTCCAAAAAGCAAAGTTCACTGTAGGCGGACTGCCACGAGAGGAAACCGCTCAGCCTCTCTTCTCCAGAGGTTCGGATAATGAGGTCGGGATCTTGCTTAGGCATGTGGGCGGTGTACAAGTATTTCTCAAAAAGCTGCTCATTTATTTCTTCGACAGACAAATCTCCACTTCCCACTTCCTGTGCGATCTTCTTCGTTGCGTCAACGATCTCCGCCCTTCCACCATAAGCCAGAGCCACATTTAAGAAACGCTCGTCATAATTCTTCGTAGACTCCTCCACCCGTCTAATCATTTCCTGAAGCTTTTTAGGCAAGAGGTCAAGCCGACCTATAGCCTTAACGCGAACCTTGTTTTTGTGAATACTTTCATCTTCAAGAACCGCCCGTAGCTTTTCTTCAGCTATCCGCATGATTTCTTTCACTTCTTCTGGAGAACGCCGAAAGTTTTCAGTTGAAAAGGCGTAGAGGGTGATCGATTTTACATCTAAATCTAAACACCAATTCAGCAGATCCTCGATTTTGTCAGCGCCATAATGGTGGCCAATCCATGGATTCAACGATCTCTCGGAAGCCCATCTTCGGTTTCCGTCAAGGATTACGGCTACGTGCTCCGGCTTTGTTCCATTCTTTACTTGGTGCCATAGCCATTTCTCATATATCTTATAGATTCCCAGTATTGACAATAAACCCTGTAGCATTATTTAACCTCGAAACGTGCATTCTTGAGCGCGTGCGCACAAGGACATTGGCGGCTTTGTGGTAAATGTTCAATGGTTTCTCTTAAAATTTGCTGAATAACAGGTATTTTTTCTTTCGCCACTTCGGCTACCTCGTGGGCGGTTAGTTGTTGCTGGATTCCAGCCGCCATGTTTGAAACGAAACACACGGTTGCGTAACACATCTCCAGTTCACGTGCAAGCACAGCCTCTGGTGCCGCAGTCATGCCCACAAGATCGCAACCTAACCGCCTAAACATCTCAATCTCCGCAGGGGTTTCGAATCGAGGTCCCTCCGTACAAACGAGAACAGCCTTATCCCACACTCGCACGTTACGTTTCTTCATCGTCTTAATCAGTAACGCGCGAACTTCTGGGCAGAATGGTTGAGACATGTCAACGTGTGTAACAGGAGCGTCATCATAGAAAGTAGGTTGTCGAAACTTCGTGAAATCGACTAAATCATGAGGAACCACTAGGTCACCCGGTTTAAAATCGACATTTACAGCGCCCACGGCATTCGTCGCGACGATTCGCTTAACATCGATCTCAAACAGGGCGTAAATGTTGGCTCGATAGTTTACCTTATGGGGAGGAATGGAGTGGTGGACGCTGTGGCGGGGCAAAAAAGCAACCGATTTTCCTCCAACTTCACCGATTGATATGGGGGGTGGGAGCCCGTAAGGAGTTCCCACTCGAATTTGCTCCGTACCTTCTAACAAGGTCTCTAAACCAGATCCGCCAATTATCGCCACATCAGCCTTCCCTAAATTCCTCAATCTCTTTTTCCTTCCCTATGAAAAAGCTGGCGTATCTTCTACGTAATAGGAATGCGGTGAAAACAGCGGCTACAATTAGAGGTATGCCGATGATTATAGCAAATACAAGGCCAGCGTAAGAAAATTTTGGGTTGATGAGAATCTGAGATGCTTCATAGAACATGGTATAGGACCATGCAAATGTGATTACAATGACGATGGTACGCCACAATCGTAGATCCCGCTCAAAGAACCAGCGAATCGCCCTTCCCGAAAGTATAACGCAAATCCCGATAACTATGAGAAATATTGACCCTGAGAGAAACTCTCCTGTAAGCCTCGGAAGCGATGCGAACCATTGGCTAGAGTCTATCGTAGATAGCGCATCTGCAACGGCTGTTCCTCCTAGATAACCTCCCACCAGAATCAATAGGACTCCGGCAACTGCGGAAAAGCCTGCTATTTGCACGGTATAGGGAGGTGGAGAATATTCTCTGACCCATTTGTAAAAGTTGAGAGCTGTTTTGTCGAGCCGAAATCCTCTTACAAAAAGGAATGCGCCAAGAACGATGAGAAAAGCTATTCCAGCATATTCCAGCCAGTTGAACACCGCCAATACGCCTAAAATGATAAAGAGGATTCCAGGCAGTCCTAACAAAATTCGAGAATAACGGGGATTCTCCATAAGTATTTTTAAATATCGAGTGAAAAGGGCAGCTGTTTCTTCGATGGATTTGCTATGCTTCATCACGATTCTTCGAACCGAGGTTACAGGCACTCTGGATTCGATCAGCGGCAAAACGGCTTCATCCGTGTAACCGTCGGTAACGAGGATAACGTCGGTCGCTGGAAATCCGCTTAGAACTTCGGTGAGTTCGGCTACGAGTTGGCGGTCTGCCCCTACTCCTCCCAGATCAGAACCAGCTATAGTCGCGACTTCATACTCTTCTTCTTGTTCTTTAGCCCCCTTCTCCAGACTATCATAGATTCTAACTGCTTCGAACATGGCGTTCGCGTCAGGTTCCTCTGGATCTCGGAGGGCAAGACTCGCAGCCGCCCTTATGTTTTCTTTTCTTCCAAGGATAGGCGTCTTTATTCCTGCTTTCATGCCGAGGTCGTCATCCCTGTCTACGCAGAGAACGAGAATGCGCCCTAGCTTCTTCTTCGCTGATTTCGGCATGATTGTTCTCCTATTTATTTGTTAATTGCTACTCACTTTAATTTTGTCTTCTTTTCCTCTTTAAGGTTATCATATTTTTCTTTTTTCGGCGAGTATCTTAAATTCTTCCCATGTTAATTTCTCGCCGCGTTTCAACTTCTCTAGCGCCCTTTCTTCCAGTTCTTTACGGAGCTCACGCTGGCGTTTGGCTTGTTTTTTCTCCTCCGCTTCTTGGAGTTCTTTTTCGAAAGTCTTGATCTTATCTAACAGTTCGACACATTTTTGGTGGAGATTCTGGGCTTGCTGCTTGATCTCGACATATTTTTGGTGGGCACTGTCCGCCTCAACCTTGAGACTGCGGGCTTTGCTCAAGTTTTCAAGCATCTCTTCATGAAATTTTTGACTTTGTTCTGCGAGTTCTGACAGTTTTTCATGAGAAGTTTTGGCTTCGGTTTCAAGTGTTTTCTCTTCGGTTCGCAGCACCATGAGTTTCTCTTTTGATTTTTCTATTCGTTTGTGAACTGATAGTCGGGCTTCAAGTTGCCTCACCTGACTAATCAGCGTTTCTTCCTCCTTTACTGGAAGAGAAGTGGTTTGAATTTTCCATTCAATTGTTTCGATTTCCCTCTGTATGTTACGCATGCTCTGTGAGGGCTTCCTTTCCGTAAGGCTTCTAATTTTTTCCTTTAGTTTCAAAATTTGGGCACGTTTTTCTTTGCGCTTCGTCTTCGCTTGTTCCCGTAGACTTTTAAGCTCCTGAACTTTCTCGTTTAGAATGTCACGTTTTTCTTTAACACTAGCGGCTTCTGTTCGTAACTTTTTGATTTTCTCATGGATGGAATTTCTTTTCTCAGCCCATTTTTTGGCTTCCAAGTCTAGCTTGTCTCGTTCTTCTTTAAGCGAAGCTAACTCTTGGTTTAGCTTTCCAATTCTTTGCTCGAGAGATTCAGACAACCTATCCTCTTCCTACGCTAGGGTTTAATCCACCTAAGGATTTGACGAATCAAATCTTGCCCCTCTTTTGATGAAAAGAGAGGGAGATTCCAATTCTCTTTGATTTGGCGACGTGTCACTATCTGGTTTTTCACTCGTTTTTGGTAAGGTTCTCTGTAGAGGAGGATTCCTCTTCGCTGCCAAGCTGGTGTTTGGGTTAGATTAATGTCGTGGCTGAAAAGAATTTCGTGCAGGTCCTTGGTTCTTAATCCCTTCAATTTCTTCGTGGCTTCTGAGGGTTTGTAGCCGTTTCTTCGAAAGAGCCAATAGGCGTAGGCGTTGTTGTGGTTTCGCCAAGCGTCTGCCTGTCTCCAAGTTAAGTATTCTGTTACTTTTTCTTGGGAGGAGACGATTATGCGGGAATCAAAAGCGGTGATTAAGGTTTTCTTGAAGAGTTTTGCAGCGCTTAACGAAAAGGCGCTGGAGGCGATTCCGGCGAGAATCGAGTTTATTTTTTCGATTCTTCGTCTGAAGGGTGCGGCGTGCAAAAAGAGGACGTTCATTTCGTCGCTGGCTACGTAAACTAGAGCTGGGTTGAAGTTGCTTTCAAACAGGGCTCTCGCAGACGCAACTAAGCACTTGGCGAATCTTTCGTCAAAGGGTTTCTCGGCGCCGACTTTTTCTGAAATTGCTTGAAATCGTCTTCCGTCGAGTCGTGCGAAGAAGGGAGTGTCGGGTGGAACTTGAAGTTGGGAGAAGATTTCGTGTTTAGAGTGGTTGGAGCTTCTATTCCAGTATGATTCTTGCATCGACCGTTTTTGCTCCCTTCTTGTAAACCATGATGGGGTTTAGGTCGAGTTCTTTGATCTCTTGGTGATCCATCACTAATTTTGAGGTTTTTAGCAAAATTTTTACTATGGCGTCGATGTCTGCGGGAGGTTGACCGCGATAGCCCTTAAGGATTGGATAGGCTTTCACTTCTGTTATCATTTCGCGAGCGTCTTGTTCGGTTATTGGGGCGATTCTGAAGGTTACGTCTTTCAAGACTTCCACAAAGATTCCGCCGAGGCCGAACATCAAGGCTGGTCCAAACTGGGGGTCTTTGGTTGATCCTACGATGACCTCTGTTGATGAAGGAGCCATTTCCTGAACTAGGATGCCTTTTACCTTGGCTTCGGGCTTGTGTTTCTTCACGTTCTCTAAGATTTTCTTGTAGGCGTCTCGAATATCTTCTGGGCTCTTGAGGCTGAGGATCACTCCGCCTACGTCGAATTTGTGGATAACGTCGGGAGAAACAATCTTGAGAACCGTTGGGTAGCCTATTTCCTCAGCGAACTTCACCGCTTCCTCCGCGGTTTTTGCCACCCTAAACTTTGTTACAGGTATTCCGTATTCCATGCATATGGTTTTAGCCTCAGGCTCAAGCAGGTAGTTTCTTCCCTCTTTGCGAGCTTCCTCAAATATTTTTGAAACCTTCTCTGTCAACGCTAATCACCTTTTCTTGGAGATAGAAAGTTAGGTAAGTTTTTCCTCCTTTCTAACTCTTTCGCATATC
>JACUTO010000241.1 GCA_014859755.1 Candidatus Bathyarchaeota archaeon | reverse complement strand
AAATGATGCTGTGTGCAAAAAAGAAATGGCTTCAACACTGTTTTCAATGCGAAGAATTTCCGTGCACAAACGTGAACGAATTTAGCTCAGACGGCATATCTCACCATAAGAGGACTATCGAAAACTCGAAAAGAATGAAAGAAATCGGAATCGAAGCATGGATTGAGGAGCAGAAAAGAAAAGGCCAATGCATATTCTGCCCATAAGAACGTTGCATGAAGACTGCTTTCATTAAGAGAAGAGAAACAGAAACTGAGGCGGACATAGAAATAAACAATCGAGCAAGTCTACAACACTCTGAGAACAAACTCTATTGACTTGCGCGCATGAGAATTCAAGAGAGAACTTCGGCAGCTCCTGATTTTCATGTTTCACATTCTAGGCTTTTCCAAAAGATCAAAAAAAGGGAAAGAATATGGTTTAGTGTGCTATTTTACTTCTCGAAGTATGTGGCCAGAAGAGTGTTCCAACAGGTTTTCTGCGCAAACTCTGGTACACTTTCATAGTAAGGTTCTGGTGTGTAGAAGTAGTTCCTGTTTCGTGGAAAGTAAATGGTTAATCCTTCTCCACCGCGATTGTGAGGGCCAGCGGAGCATTTGGAATAGATAACTAAATCGTTCCACGTTCCGAGAATCGGATCGGTGTAAAGCCTTAGGTCATCTTCTATTCTTCCAAGACCCTGAACGAAATGATGTAAGTCTATGTATGGGCCTTGGTGCCACATGCCAAACCAGTATCTGTCAGCTCGATTTTTTGCGCCAGTGATGGCGTCTTTGTGGCTGTCGAAGTTGATCAATAGCTCCTCTGTTAGGGTTGTCAAGCGGCTTATTGTACCTTCTATTTGCGTCAAGTCGATGGCGCTTAAAGTCGAGAAAACCTTGCACCACCCTATGTTGCTGTAGGAAGCTACGTACCTGTCCACGATATCAATTGAAAACTGACGTTCATCACATGATGGAGTTTGAACGAGGTCGCCCAAAATCATGTCGTAGGGCCATCCGTCCCACGGGATAGAATCTTCTGAAGCAACCATAACCCCTGCTTTGCCAGATAGCTTCATGGTGTAGGCAACTTCTATGCTTCCCATCAAACACGCGTCGAATCCCAGCAGGTCTATTTTGTCTACAACCGATTTCGCCAAAGCGTCTTTAATCTCTTCCATTGTCAAGTAATCATCGTTTGTCCAGTCCCAGCAGATTCCTTCCCAGTTTCCCCCATGATCCCAAAGAATCAAAGCGTATCTGTCAGCTGGGCGGTTCTCAAAGGTGTAGTTGATAAACCACGTGAGAGTTTCAGGATCACCCATGTTTAGCTCATAGTCGTCTGACCATCCTCCCCAAACGGTTATGTTCCCACCTGCTTGAACATGCAATATTGCTGAACCGTTGAACCCACACATCTCATGCCAACGATCAAGCAAGACAACAACGTCAACATCCGACGAGGAGCCAATGGTCTGCATTTCAAAAATGTCATTCATTCCTGCTCCATCTAGGTTATTATCTGCATCCATATAGACCATTACAGTCCATTTTTTCGGGCCATTCTGCGCGAATACTGGCACAACCGCAACTAAGAGGGAGACCAACAAAGCCAACGTTAAACCAGAAACGTTTTTCCTAAGCATATTCCCTTCTCCTTTCTTTCAAAAAGCAATGTGGAAGGCTGCATTTAAACGATATGCATAATGATGTCAAATTAATGTGGATATAACTATTTTCGGGAGCATTCTCTTGTTACCGTACTGGCATGAGTCGCCATTCTCTATAATCCGTTACAACCCTAATGTATCCTTTAAACATTTCATCAACCTCAACGTCTCCAGTGTCAACCCTTAACACGCTCTCCTCAATACTTTGAAGCTTGC
>JACUTO010000240.1 GCA_014859755.1 Candidatus Bathyarchaeota archaeon | reverse complement strand
CCGTTAAAGCAGCCAAAAAGCTCTATCCAGACGCAGATGAGTTCATGGCTTTCGAGCTTGAAGACATTGTTTAATTTGTGCGCGTATCAAGCAAACATTACACATACGATTCTGTTTCCAGTTCTTACCACCTTTCAGCTGAAAAATAGGAAACTCACTTGGTGCATGTTTCCACAAATTTTTTGATTGTCCTGTCATATGTTTTTTCTACTTCTGGCGGGAACAGGCATCCAGGCAGTTCACCCCTCTCCCTATGATAACGAATACATTCGCAACATTTCCCACGCAAGTCACAACCAACATAAGTACACGGACAATCCTGCAGGTTTACTTGAATATTTGGACAATCCTTCCGCTCAACCATTCTCTGAACCCTCTTTAACCTTTGCTAACTTTTTCATTATTAGATAAAGACACTATAAAACCATGACCCATTGCAAACAGTCAACCCAAAATATGAACGTTAGGTTTCCATGTGTTTTTCTATAGGAGGTCTATACTTTTCAGCTTTGCACAGAAAATCTGCCGCCTCAAAAACCAAAGACGCTGTAACTCTTTCACGAGTTTCAAAGCATTGTTGAACAACCATTTCGTTTCCTTTCCGGCAAGTCCAGCCACGGCCCATTTTTCCCAAAGCTTCAAAGCTTCAGAAACTATCTCACAAAGTTCCGTCTCTTGTGGACATTTTTCCCAAAAAGCCTTTACGATATCTCTTTTCCCACTCACATAAACTCCATCACTACATAACCACACAGAAGCAGTTCTAAAAATCACAGAAAAAGCCTGACGAGTCATTTGCTCCCTTCTAACCTTCGGAACAAGCTTCAATGGGATCCATCTAAACCATTTAACCCTTCTTTCCTGCTTTTGAACCATCTCATAAATCTGGTTTAGAGCATTCCGAGCTAGTTCCCTTTCCTCTTCCAACGTGGGCTTTGGAATAAGCTCTTTGACGTCTTCTCCGAAAAGAAGTTTTCCAGAATTAACGAAGTTGTGATACTCAAACCCTTTGCCCAAGAAAGATTTTCCATTCCGAATCTCTTCCACAGTTGTAACTGTCACGCCAATAACCTCATCAAGCACCGGCTTCAAATCCTCAAAATGTTTCGCCTCAATTCTTCTAGCCTCCGCCTCCAAAAGCTTCTGAAATTCATTTTTATCACCGCCTCTCAAAACCACGTAAACGTCAATGTCGCTGCGTCCAGGGATAAAATCGCCTCTCGCTACACTTCCGCCTACATAAATTGCCTTGACTTCCGCTGAATGTTTTGCTTCAATGTCACTAACTAATTCTCTTAACGCACCCAAATAATCCTTCTTCGTGTACTTACCCATTAAAACTCAGCCACACATCTATATTTTATAAAGGCTAAAACAAACAATATTAGGTTTTTTCCATGCTAAAGAAAGCTAAGCGCATGAGCTTCGACTAGTTTTTCAAATCGCCCCCTCTATTTCACAAACCAAGTGTGCTCGCGGCTTTTCGTAAATTAAATAAGCTAAATTCTCTAAATGAGAATGGCTGGTGAATGTTGCATGAGAATGACCATTATAAAGAAAAAGACAGGTTACGCCTTAGGTCTTTCACTTTGCATCATAGAATAATAATGTTGCTTGTCTTGGTTTGGAAATGGTGGGACACAGGAGTATTCACCAATCAGGACATGTTCTCTGCTTTACAAGCTAGCCTTTCAACGGAGTACGCAGACATGGCGTTAGGAATCGGAATAAAACCTATGCACTACGCCATTTTTGGCATCATGTTTGTCATTATTGGCTCTGTAATCTTGATAGCTAGAAGAGAAAAAGTCACAGTGACTGAAGAAGCAACAGTGATGCTTGAATGCCCCTACTGTAAACACCGATGGC
>JACUTO010000041.1 GCA_014859755.1 Candidatus Bathyarchaeota archaeon | reverse complement strand
ACCAGCCGCCCAGAACACTGAAGTTTATTACGCCATTATGTGCAGCCTTGCGCGCGCATCTTGTTGTTCTATGTACATGCTGCACGCAAAATCTTAGGTTTTTGTGGTGCGGTTGTAATGGCATTCTGGGCATTCGTAAATCTTTGAACTCTTGCCCTTGCATTTTCGGCTGTTCATTTTTGTTCCACATCGGGGGCATAACATAAAGGTTTTCTCCATAGTTTTCTTCAAAAGGCTCCCTGGAAGCTCCACGACACGCACACACGAAAAGACTATTTCTTCCCTTTACTATGCTTCTTAGGAAGCCCAACCTTCTTTTTCTGTTTACTCTGCATCTTCTTAGCCCTTTTCAATTGTCTATGCTTTTCCCGACCTGCAGCTTTCTCTTTCCTACTTTTCTTAGCCATGTTTTGACCTCCTCTTTTATGGCATAACCAATAATTCCTATAAAAAAACATTACCATGAGCGTTACTTTTGTTGTTTAAGCCATTCCATAATTTGTCCGATCATGGGGTTGGAACTTAGGTTGATTATGGGTACTTGAACCTTCTCCCTCGTTTCAAATATTGACTTGTACTCCGGCATCTCAGCGTAGCTCACATTTACCCAGTAGATTCTACCCTTTAGAAACTCCTCCATTAGTTGATCAGTATCTGGAATTAGAGGACTGTAAACAAACACCAGACCATTAGCCCAGTTAAGGGAAACGGGGGCCTCACCAGCCCTGAGCTGCGCAAAGATATAAATAAGGTCCTCAATTTTTTCAAAGCGTATATACTCTTTAATGACAACTTCTTTGAAGGGCTCATAAGTAATCTTGATCATGCTACTTCACCCGAAGTGAGATTACGATTTTTCCGCTTAAAGTCTTTGTGCACGCGCAGAACGCGCTTGAATGACAAGAAGTTTCAAGTATTCTTGTGCCTCTTTTCTCGAATTTAACCCACCAGCAACAATTTTTGTTTTGTTATTCCTGAACTTTGCCAAAGCAACCCATTTCTTAGTTTTTTTGTTTAGCACCGCTTTGAACGCTTGAACTTCACGGAGCTCCTCATTCTTCAATAATCACCGCTCCTTTCCAAATACTACTAAACCTATATGCGCGCAAGTAAACGTTATTCATTTTTTACAGCTCCTTTTTTTGGCTTTATCCCATTTCCAACGGTCCTTGCAGGGATTTTAGGTCTCCAGGCATAGAAATCTTCATCGAGGTCGTATTCAAGAACCAAAACGTCACCTTCTTCAAAGCGATGCTCTTTGCATAAGCAATCAGTATTCCCAGAAGGCGGAAGACGCTTTCCACAAACCTGCAATATCGAGTCATCAGGCGTGCCAACCAGTTTTAGATTTGTGCATTTCTTTCGACTCTTCATTTCTTGAACTGTTTTCCACACGTAAACATACATAGACGGAAAAGAGGGGATATGAGAGGCGGATTGACCGAATGCTCGCATGCTTTCCCGCCGTTGAAGAGGGGGGTAAACGTGGGAAGTTGGAGTGATTCAAAGAAATCTCGTTAACGAAATGTTTAGCTCCTCAACGGTCTCGGGTCGCGCGTGCATAGTCTTCTACTTTTCTTTACCTTTGCCTTTTTTCTTTCCTTTTTTCTTCTTAGGCATATTCTACCACTCTTCCTCTTCTTCCTCTTCCCACTCTTCCTCCTCTGAATAGTTGCGCATGTTTTTACCTCCTAAATTCTCTAAAGGCACCACGACTCGTATATCTGCATTTTTTTAAAAAAATAAGGGTAAAACATCCTTTTTTAAGGAAAACGGGGGTCAATCGTTCTCCTTTCTAGTCTTATATACCAAGTGCGCGCATGAATGATTACGTTTTTGCGGGGCAGCTAAGTTTCAGTTTGAGCCGTCTCACCGAAGGCAGGTAGGCCAGCAGGCAACTGTGGAAATTTTTCTTTGACTTTCTGTTCCGCAACCGTGGCTGCTTCGTTCATGATTTTCTGGGCGTCTTCGCTTGCTTCTTGGAAGTCTATGTTCAACCCGGTGCTGTGGCTAGCGTCCATCACTATTCCGCTGAGCAAGTTTCCAATAGTTCCAAATTCCCTTTCGGCTTCTGGAAAAACTGCAGCCATCCCGTTTTTAACGCTGCGCAGCACACCAACTGCTGGACCTACTGTGCTAACGACGTCGCCAAGCTCTGAAACCGTGCTTAACCTGAGAACGATCTGCTCTAGGGCTAGTCTCGCGTGGATTATCATCCTTTCCATTTTCCGTATTTCAGCCAGTTCGTTGGCGAAAACGTTGGCCCGCGCCATGTCATGTTTTGAGTAGGCGTTAACGATTCTTGCGAATATTGATTTGTCGCGTTCTGAGAAGCGGTCGGTTGCCTTGTCTAGTCTTTGAATTTGCATTTCAATTCGCTTGACGGCGTAATCGAGGCGTGGTTTCAATGGGCTTGGAGCACGAAAGGCTTCCTTAATCTTCGTAGTGATAGGTATTTTGTCTTTTCCTTCTCCCCATCTTCTAGCGAACTTTTCAGACAATTTTGATTCCTAACAAAAAGAGATTGTCTAAAACGTATTATTACATTGCTAACATGCAGAAAACATACAAGTATACCCCTAACATCATATCTCTGTGTCGTCGTCGTTTTGAGCTTTAAATCTCGGATGGAAAGATAGACGAGGTGCACTTGCGCTAGTAAACAGTTTCGTGTAAGTTAGACTCAAAAGCACGAAATTCGCGCACGCATGTTTCCGCAAAAACGACTTTAACAAACCTTTAAAACCAGAAAAAGGGGAGTTTGCGGGGGATGTCGCCAAACTTCTAATATTTAAACAGATATAATCACGCTAATTAGACTATCGAGTTTATCTCAAAATTCTCCACAAGCTCCGCATACCTTTAGTCCAGTTTCACAGCAAACAATAGAAGACCAACGAAAATAAGAACTCCAGCTGTTGCGGTTTTCAGTGTTACCTTTTCGCCGAGGAAAAGGGCCGCTAGAACCATGACAATCAATACGCTTGCTCTGTCTACTGGAGCCACCTTTGAAGCGTCAGCCAATTTTAGGGCAGCGAAATAGAATAGCCATGATAAGGCTCCAGCGATGCCGGAGAGAACTATGAATCCCATGTCCTTGCTGGTGAACTGGGTTAGTTGGAGGCGTTTTCCGCTAGATATGACAAAGACAACTATGAAAAGCACCATGACGATAGCTCGCGCCGCAGTTCCCACGGTGGAATCAACCCTTTGCAATCCGATTTTCGCAAAAATCGACACAAGAGCTGCGAAGAAAGCCGAAAGAGCTGCTAAAAGAAACCATTCCATTCCTAATCACCCAACGTTCATAGAAACGGTCAACCTATTATTTTTAACTAATCATACGCGTGTTGTCCACCTAAAAGGATAGAAAGGAGGGGAAATCGCGGGAACTTCTCCGCAGTTCTAATATTTAACAGTGCATTTTATATGAATACCGTTCGTGGCTACGAAAAATGGATGTTTGGAGACTACTTAAACTAGAGGTTGGAGACGCTTTCACAAACATGGCCATCGACGAGGCTATCTTAACGGCTAGAATCGCTGGTAAGGTGCCCAGCACCCTCCGCTTTTACAGATGGAAACCCTCAGCCGTGTCCATAGGTCGCTTTCAAGACCTTTTCAACGAGGTCCAAGTGGAAAACTGTAGAAAACACGGCGTAGATGTCGTAAGAAGAATTACGGGTGGAGGAGCCGTATACCACGACTATGATGGGGAAATAACCTACAGCGTGGTCGTTGATGGAAAAGATTTGGGATACGCGGACATGGACATAATCTCTGCTTACAAAACAGTATGCGCGGGACTCATCGAAGCTGTTAAAATCCTTGGAACCACCGCAGAATTTAACCCACTAGACCCGAAACAGTGCCCCAACATAACGATAAAGGGAAAGAAAATCTCCGGAAGCGCTCAATCCTACAAGAGAGGCATACTACTTCAGCATGGAACATTTCTAGTGGACATAAACCATGAAAAAATGTTTACTTTTCTCAAGGTTCCGTGGGCCAAAACACTGATGGACGTATTAGAAGTATCAAAGAAAAAGTTGACGTCCGCCAAGCAGGAACTTGAATCGCGTGTGTCTATGGAAGAGGCGTACCAAGATCTAGTTAAAGGATTTGAGAAGGCGCTGAAAATACAGCTTGTGGAGGAAGAACTAACGAGTTACGAGCGGAAACTAGCTGAAAGACTTCGTAAAACAAAATTTGCGACTGACGATTGGAACTTTAACGGTAAAGCAGTTGTCTGATCGTAGATGAAATCAATAATTCTTCTACAGTAGAGCATACATGACAATGAGGGGAGCAAACACCGAAGCTACGAGAGACATTACGGTTATCATCGTGTTTAGCGATGGACCCGCTGTATCCTTGAATGGGTCGCCTACAGTGTCACCTACAACCGCGGCCTTGTGGGGATCTGAACCCTTACCACCAAACGCCCCTGCTTCAATGTATTTTTTGGCGTTGTCCCATAGTCCACCGGCGTTAGCCATCAAAAGAGCAAAGATCAGACCAGAAAATATGCTGCCGCCTAAATATCCGCCAAGAGCTTCTATGCCGCCAACGAAGCCTACGACCAAAGTAACAACGATGGATAGGACGCTCGGAAGAATCAATTCCTTCAAGGCTCCTTTTGTGGCGATGTCTACGCACGTTGCATAGTCTGGTTTCACTCCTTCCTTACCTTCCTTTAGACCTGGGATTTCTCTGAACTGCCTTCTGATTTCTTCGATCATTGTAAAGGCGTTTTTACCGACTCCCAGCATCACCAGCGCTGAGAACAATGGTGGCATAGCGATACCTATCAGAGCGCCAGTCAAAACCAGCGGGTTCATTAAATCAAAACCAGTTGCACCTGAGATTTCTTGAAAGGCAGCAAGCAGTGCAAGCACCGTTAATCCTGCAGCTCCTATTGCAAATCCTTTTGTTATAGCCTTAGCAGTATTGCCAGCGGCGTCCAGTCTATCTGCTATGTCTATCACTTCCTCTTCAAGTCCCGACTGCTCTGCGATTCCCTTTGCGTTGTCAACGATTGGACCGTAGGCGTCGCCGGCAACGATCATCCCGACGATGGACAACATTCCAACGGCGGCGATGCCGACTCCATACACTCCAGCTAAACCGTAGGCTACTCCAGATGCGATGCCTATGCCGAGAAGAGGTGGAAACATGCTTACCAAACCGTAGGAAAAACCAGTTATTATGTTGATGGCTGCCCCTGTTTGAGAAGCTTCAGCGGTTCTTATTGCTGGAGCCCTGTCTATGGAAGTGAAGTAGTCTGTTGTGATGCCAATTACGACGCCAGCAACTAGCCCGACTACTAGAGCACCCCAGACTTGGAATGGATGTAGCGAAGATTCTAGACTGCTCTGAGCCCATGTTTCAATATCTTGCTGAAGATAGAGAGTTACGAATAACGTCATGACAATGAAGATGCCGCAAGTTATGTATGTCCCCCAGTTAAGCGCTTTTCCAGGATTGCCTTTTTTACCAACTCTTACGATAGCAACGCCTAGGATTGAGGCCAAGATTCCTAGCCCAGCAAATATCAGCGGCAAATTGACAAAAGGATTATCAAAGGATGAAATTCCTGGTGCAAGACCTACTGCCAATATCATTACCGCTACGATGCTAGCAACATAAGAGTCGAACAAGTCGGCACCCATGCCTGCCACATCACCGACGTTGTCGCCAACATTGTCTGCTATTACCGCCGGATTTCTGGGGTCGTCTTCAGGAATATTCATTTCTACTTTGCCCACGAGGTCAGCGCCTACGTCAGCAGTTTTTGTGTATATGCCTCCACCCGCCTTTGCGAACAGAGCCCAGGCGCTTGCACCGAAGCTGAAGCCGAGAACTATTCCCGGATCGCCAGTGAGGTAGTAGACAACGCTTATTCCAAGTAGGGCTAGTCCAACCACAGATAAGCCCATGACGGCTCCACCTCGAAACGCTATTGGAAACGCCTTGTTTAGCCCTTCTTTTGCTGCATTGGCTGATCGGACGTTTGCTTTTAAAGCAACTATCATTCCGAAGTAGCCAGCCAAGCCAGAACAGATTGAACCAAAAATGTACGCTACTCCCATAATGGGACCGTTGGGAAGAAAGATTGTTAGGACTGTGGCTACGACTGCAACGAAAACTGTAAGGTACAGGAATTCTCTTTTCAGAAAGGCGTTGGCGCCTTCTTGTATTGCTCTGGCAATTTCACGCATCTTCGCGGTTCCGCTATCTTGTTTGTTCACGTAAACAAAGAGGTAGGCTGCAACTACTATTGAAGCCAAAGCAGCGAGCGGCGCAATCATCCACAATTCCATTCTAATCACACTCAATGCGTAGACTTATTGAACACTAACAAGGTTATCTTAAGTTTTTCGCCGAACCGTTAGCAGTATCCAATTTATAAAGTTATTTTACACCTTCAGCTACTCCTAATTGTAGCCTTTTGACGGCTATGTAAAAAACATGGCATCCACTGAAAGAAACGTTTTTTAAGAGCAGGAGTGCCTTAAAATGCTAAATGCAAAATCATACGGTTGGTAAAGCAGGCGGTTAACATGAGCCCCGAATGGCATGCCATGGAAACGGAGGAACTCATGAGAGCCTTAAAAGCCAGCGAGAAAGGCTTGAGTGAAGAAGAGGCTCAACGCCGACTGCAAGAATTTGGACCCAACGAGCTGGTGGAGAGAAAGGGAATAACCCCTTTTCAAATATTTCTCGGGCAGTTTAAAGACGTTTTCGTAATCATGCTTCTAATCGCTGTTGGCTTCTCTGTCCTAATTGGAGAAATCATAGACGCTTCAACCATAGGCGCCATTGTAGTTCTCAACTCTATAGTTGGTTTTGTTCAAGAGTATCGATCGGAAAAGGCAATGGAAGCCATGAAAAAGTTGACAGCTCCCAAGGCGCGAGTCTTGCGGGATGGGAAAGAGATGCTTATACCAGCCAGAGAGGTTGTGCCTGGCGACATCGTCCTTTTGGAAGCTGGAGACCGCATCCCCGCTGATAGCCGACTCCTTGAAGTAGTGGATTTGAAGACTGATGAGGCGGTTTTAACGGGTGAATCCACGCCTGTGGGAAAAATAACTGGGGTTCTTGACGAGAAAACGCCTGTGGCAGATAGAAAAAATTCGCTTTTCATGGCTACCCACGTCACATACGGTAGAGGGAAAGCTGTAGTAACATCCACTGGCATGAACACCGAATTTGGGAAAATCGCTGAGATGGTCCAAGCCGTGGAGGAGGCAGATACTCCTCTCAAACAGAAGCTGGCACGCTTCGCCAAAAAATTGGGAATAATAATTGTGGCAGTATGTGTTATCATATTTGCTCTTGAATTATATGAAATATTTGTTATCGGAACAGGTTGGACAGGCGAGGCCATAGGAGACATCATAAAGGCGTTTGAGATATCGGTCGCACTTGCGGTTTCAGCCGTTCCAGAAGGCTTGCCAGCAGTAGTAACCGTATCTCTCGCCCTTGGCGCCCGTGAACTTGCAAAACGCAACTCCATAATTAGGAAACTTGCCTCAGCGGAAACATTAGGGGCTACAACCGTCATTTGTTCCGACAAGACTGGCACGTTGACGAAGGGAGAAATGACTGTTAGGAAGATTTATGTTGACAGAAAAATGGTTGACGTGACTGGAGTAGGCTACCAACCCATGGGTGAATTCTTAAACAAGGGCACTCGCATCGAACCGAAAGAAAACGAAGCCCTCAGCTTGCTGTTGAGAGCCGGTTCACTGTGCACAAACGCGCATTATGACGAAGAAAGCGTGATTGGAGACACCACAGAAGGTGCTCTAATTGTTGCGGCTGCTAAGGCGGGAATGACCAAGAAAGACATGGAAAACCAGTATCCACGAGTGCATGAGGTGCCCTTCACTTCCGAGAGAAAACGAATGACAACAATCCACAAGACACCTGAAGGAAAACTCATTGCCTATGTTAAGGGAGCTCCGGAAATAATTTTGGAACGCAGCACCCATGTTCTAAAAGACGGCAAGGCGCAGAAACTTAGCGCGAAAGAAAGAAAGACCATTCTGGAAACGAATGAAAATATGGCAAGCGACGCCTTGCGGGTGATAGGTGTAGCCTATAAAAAATTGTCGGACAACACCCCAGCAAACATTGATGAAGATGTTGTTGAGAAAGGCTTAGTGTTTGTCGGCTTAATGGGAATGATAGACCCACCGAGAGAAGAAGCCAAACAGGCCAACCAAAAGTGTCAGCAAGCGGGCATAAAAACAATCATGATAACAGGAGACCACAAACTCACGGCGGTTGCGATAGCCAAAGAATTGGGTATGCTTAAAAGCGAAATGTCTTTGACCGGCTCAGAACTCGACAACATGAGTGATGAAGACTTTGAAAAAATAGCTGAAGACGTCACGGTCTATGCTAGAGTTTCTCCTGAACACAAACTTCGCATAGTCAAGGCGTTGAAAAAGAGGGGTCACATAGTTGCTATGACCGGCGATGGAGTAAACGATGCGCCTGCGCTCAAACAGTCTGACATCGGCGTCGCAATGGGCATAACCGGCACCGACGTAACCCGAGAAGCCGCAGACATGGTGCTCGCAGACGACAACTTCGCGACAATAGTCACAGCCGTTGAAGGAGGCCGAGCAATATACGACAACATACGAAAATTCTCGTTCTTTCTGTTGCGTTCCAATTTTGATGAGTTACTTATCATAGGCGCCTTCGCTCTGTTGGGCCTAGAACTGCCTCTCACCGCTGGCATGATTCTGTGGATAAACCTAGTCACAGACGGAGGCCCTGCCCTAGCCTTGAGTATGGACCCACCAGCAAAAGATTTAATGAAACGGTCTCCACGCAATCCAAACGAGGGCATACTGCACGGAAGAATAGCCTCGATTTTAGCCACTTTTGTAACACAGTGCCTCGGAACCGGAGTTTTGTTCTACGTGGCTTACTACGTGTGGGGGCGCCCTCTAGGTGAAGCGCAAGCGATGGCTTTTGTTCAAGCCACTTTACAGGAATTGATCATAGTGTGGAACTGTCGGTCGGAAAAACACAACGCATTCAAGGTTGGGTTCACGTCAAACAAATTCTTGCTTGTCGCGGTGGTTTTCTCAGTGCTGTTAACTATTCTTATACCCTACACCGGTTTGTTCGGCACAGCACCACTAGACCCCTTGGACTGGGCTATTGTCCTGCCCATCTCTTTTTCAGGCTTCCTAATTTTGCCAGAGGTTTTCTACGGAAGAAAGATCTGGCGCTGGAAGTAACCTACCGAAAACGACTGATATTGTTCTTCGAAGTTCAAAATAATTAACAGAAATCACCCTTTGCAATTCTTAACCGTGTTCCATAGAGCGGATTCATAATGTATAATTAACGCCTAAGGGCTAACATGATTATTGACGAAAGTTGAAGAGAACACAATTAAGCTGGCGGCTACTGTTCCACAGTTTGGGTCTCGGTTGCCTAAGCAGTTCCATATTCCTCGAGATACTGGTCTTCTGGGACATATCACGGCGAGGATACTTCTTAGCCACAGAGCAAAATCAACTGATACTGTCCTTCGAGGTGTTTCTCACTATTTTCGCCTGCATCTATTTTATTTACATATATCAACGGTTCGTTCGTTCCCTGAAGTAATTTTTACGTTGAAGCTTTTTTCTTCTTCACAATAATTGTTAGAATATTATAAAATATGCAGAAACGGTGTGCTTTCTGCAAGAGTTAACGGCTTAATATAGAAGCATATTCGAGACAAATAATAATTGTTAAATATCCTTCTATCGAGAAAACTGGAATTGTGACGAATCCTAAGAGGTGAAAAAATGAACGTTAAAAAAATAATCATACTTATAGTATCAATGTTTACGCTGTCTCTAGCTTTCGTTTTTACAGCAATAGCCGAGAATCAAAGCATTTGGAGCTTTACTTGGGAAGGTATTGATATCGAAATCTATGCTCCCCTTCAGGCCTATCCTGGAGACAACATAACTTTACGAGCAATCGTTAAATCAAAAGAAGATCTTCAGGATGTTTATGCAACGATTGCGATTCACGGTTCAGTATCAGAAGGCTACGAGAAGTGGACGACCTATGTCGAGGTATTAGAAGATGCTAACTTTCTTGTTGGTGAAACCAACGATCTTCAAAATTTCACCGTGAGTATCCCATCTAATGTATCCTCTGGTCTTATATATGGTCATATATATTGCACATGGAAGGTTTATCGCGTTCCTGTATGGAAAGATCGTTCTTATGAAGACTCATTCATACTGACCTACATAATGAACAAAGAATTTGAACAACTCCAGGTGGCTTATGACGAATTGAATGCAACCTATAACTCTTTACTTGCCAACTACACAAAATTGGAAAACTACAAAAGCGAATTGGGTTCTACCAGAAATGTGATGTACATTCTTGTCGCGACAACCGTGGTCTCCGCGGCTACAGTCTTAATCCTTCTAATGAGAAGGCCTAAAAGGCTTTGGACATAGAATTCCGATCTGTCTCCCTATTTCAGCGATCTCTTCGGGTAGAGGCTGCCTAGGATAATTGTAGATGGGGCCACCAGGCCTCTCATTGTAGTAGGGTCGGTTGCAGCCGGGACATCCAGAAGTGACGAAAGGCTCGCCCGTATCGATAACTTCTCGTAACTGCTCCCCAGAGACACCGAAGTCAATGAGACAGCCATCATCATCGAAAGTCATGTTTTCACACCTCGTTTTTCCATGAGTTATGAGATAATGGGCGATCTGAACCCTCCGATAATGGCTGAGAGAAGGTTGGGAACTGTTTTCTAACAGAGTCCCGGGAATGGGTGTAAAGGCGAACAAGCCTGGATATACTCCTAAATCAACGCACCATTGAATCGTTTGAACCATTTCCTCCTCTGTTTCTCCGAGGCCTACGATGAGATGAGTGGTCACGGAACCTTCTCCAAAGATTTTCACCGCCTCCCTCAAAGCTTCGCGTTGTCTCTCCCAAACGTATGGTCCACCGACAAGTCTCCCCTTAATCTTGTCAAATATCTCCTCGGTGGCAGCGTCTAGAGCTATGCTTATTCGGTCAACTCCAGCTTCTGCCAGCGTTTTCATTTTTTCTCGATTTAAAGGTTGACAAGAGACCGAGATTGGCACTTTTACTCGTGATTTGATTTCTAGTATGAGGCTCAAAATGTCGTCGAAAACCGTTGG
>JACUTO010000239.1 GCA_014859755.1 Candidatus Bathyarchaeota archaeon | reverse complement strand
GCGTCTGCGAGAATTGTGGCAAAGAGCAGGAAATCACTGTTGACACGGTCAAACAGGACAAGTGGTTCAAATAGTACCACCCATTCATGCGCGTGCCATATAGAAACAAATATGACCCTAATTGATCGCTAGCTTGCGTTGCTAGGTTCTACGGGTTTTTGCGGAGAAAATTGATGATGATTGCAACTATTTTTTCCGGTTCATCTTCCTGTAGAAAATGGCCTGCCTCGGGCAACTCATGGCTTTCTGTACTAGGATATACTTTCTTCCACCAATCGAGCATTCTTTTGGGAAAAATTGGGTCCTGCATCCCCCAGATAATGATTTTTGCCTTGTCACTTAAGAGACTCAGCTTCTCTTGAATTGAACGCATGGTGCCGGCGCTAGGATGATGGTCTCCGACAGGAATGTCCCTTGGGAAAGCTATTGCCCCGATGCAGGAGGCACGGTCTGGGAAGGGCGCTGTGTAAGCGCGAATCATGGTTTCGTCTGCGGTTCCGTGTATGATGGTTGAAGCAAACATTCGTGGAATAAAACTGGTCATATCACCCATGACATCCTCGTAGATTCCTTTCTCTTCCATGTCGGAAATCCAGGTTTTTGCGCCGGCTGGAAAGACTCCTACTCCAGTATTCATGATTACCAAACGTTTCACCCTGTCCGGATGGGTGGTGGCGAAGCCGAATGATATGGGGCCTCCCCAGTCCTGAAAAACCAAGGTAATATCCTTCAAATCCAATTCGAGGAGAAGTTTTGTGAAGTTGTCTATGTGTTGAGCCAAGGTGTAGGGCTTATCTTGGGGAGTGTCGCTCTTACCGAAGCCCATGTGATCCGGTACTACCACGCGATTGGATTTGGATAAAGGATGTATGAACTTGCGGTACAGGTAACCCCACGTCGGTTCTCCGTGGACGCAAACTACGGGTTCCCCTTTCCCCTCATCAACGTAATGCATTTGAAAACCGTTTATTTCTTTGAAGTTCGGCTTGAACGGAAAGGTTCCGTCAAAAGTCTCGTTGTGGATGTCTTCTTTCAAAGGATCGTGCTCCTTTCACATGAAGTTCCTGTAGAGTCTATTTAATTGAAAAAATGTTGGTTAAATCTCTTGTGCACACATGCGCCATAGAACCCTATAAAAACAGAAAAAACCGAGCTTGCGAGGGGAATCGGTCGTACACCTAAATAGCTCCGAGATATGCGTGCGTATCTTGGAAGGGAGTATCTAACCTTATAAAGAACGGCTTTTATAGAAAGCATTAGTATTCTCGTCAATAACAGTGTGCCGCTTAGAGTGATCCAAGTTGAGTTATGTCGATATCATCGAAAAATTGTCGAAAGTGTTGAAACCAGTATCAGAAGGGCAAGATGCGGGCGCCGCAGTTGCTTTGTTGTTGAAAACCACGGACAAAGACCTCAAAATCTTGTTTGTAAAGAGAGCTGAGAACCCTGCCGATCCTTGGTCGGGCCAGATGGCTCTCCCTGGAGGAAAACGTGACGCGATGGACCAAAGTTTGAAGCAGACCGTTGTTAGGGAAACCTTAGAGGAGACCAACATAAATCTTCTTGATCGCTGTCGCTTTCTCGGAGTAATGGAAACTCTAACGTCAACACCAAGACCTGAAATGAAGATTCTTCCCTTCGTCGTTCTTCTTGAGCATGAGCCATCAATCAAATTGAATGAAGAGCTGGAAAGGTTTGTTTGGATTTCGCCAGAAGAACTAGTTCGACACAGAGGCACCGTCAAATTTAGTTTCGGAGAGTTCCCTGCCTACATTGTTGGGAACATCGTCATCTGGGGATTGACATATAGAATTCTTGAAATTTTTGTTCACACTCTCGAGTACCCGCATTAGGTCATTTGCGAAAGTTTGCAGGATAA
>JACUTO010000040.1 GCA_014859755.1 Candidatus Bathyarchaeota archaeon | reverse complement strand
GCAGGAATATTATGATTTATTAGAGAACCCACAATCAACTTGTTCAGCTTGGTCATAGCTTGATGGGTTTTTGAAAACCCAATAATCTGTGAAGAATCTTTGTAACCCTCCCTTATTCCATACTGCTCCGCAACTGGATGCCCGAAGGAACCTCCTCCGTGAACGAGGACAAGGGGCGAAACGTTGGCCCTCGAAATTTCTTTTGTTAATCGTTCTATTGCTGGCAAGTTGGGAGTCAACGTCTTTTCCTTGTCTGTTATCACGGAACCTCCGAGCTTCAGAACAGTTGGCTTGACACTCAACCCTCACACCATCGCAGGTTTTTCTCGTGATGAAAGCTAGAACAGATTATTAGAACTCCTACTTCTTTATTGTAACAACACCATCTTCTAATCGAACCATATCTCCTGTCTTTATTTTCGAAATATCGATCTTATCAACACAAGGTATTTCTGAGATTATCGCGCCAACAGCGACTACAGTTTCACACTCTTCGTTTACAATTCCAGCTGGAGCATTACCACCCTTTTTCATTCTATAGAGGGTGTAGGACCCAACTGTTGATCCTTTACCATTTGGGAAAACCAGTATTTTGTTTTTCACTCGCTTTCCTTGCAGTTCATGCCCTTTTTCTATTATCTCGCTGGTGTTCGGGTCTACTCCACCGTAGAAGGAGATTGGCTGTGTGGTGGCTAAGGCTTCTCCTTCTGCAACTCCCCTTGAGATGGTTCTTCCTTTCAACTCCATCTTCCTCTCACCGCAGCTTCTATGCATTCTTCTAGACTCCCCAGCTTTGTCTTCATATCGTTGTGTCTTGAGTAGTAACAGCCTTTTGCGGAGGTTGTCGCAACGGATCTGAATCTTCCCTTCAGCGGAGCCACTGCCATACAAGTATCGCAAGCGAATTTCCCTCCAGCTTTTTCAATTATTTTTGTGTAACTTCTTTCGTCAGCGAGTTGCTTCATCGACCTTGAAGTTGCAACCCAGAATTCAATGTTTGGAGAAATCTTCTTATCTCTTAATAGCCTCGCTATTTCAGCGATTTCTTTAATCGAAGAATGAGGACAGCCTATACAGACGAAATCGATGACCTCAACATCGTCATTAATGCTTTCGTATGCTTCTTTTATGTCCTTATCCTCGATGGTGACCTGCTCCTTTGGGGGCTGATGTTTTTCAGATCCAGGAGTTATTCCCTTCATATAGAATAGCGGTTTTGAACCGTAAGTCACCACTGAGGCACAGAACGATTTCAACTCATCTAAATCCGCGGCTTCTATGCCTGTTATGTATGGAATTTTGTTTTCCACTTTTTTCCCAATACAATAACCCAGAGCCCCCCAATCTGAGAATTTTTTCAAGCTAGCCCTCACGTCTACATGAATATCTGGCACTCTGTTCTCTTCCAAATGAAGCCCATAGTAGGGCGTTTTGCCAACGAAAGCTGCTGCAAGGGCTGACGGACCTCCTTCTCTGTTTGTCTTTGCTCCGATAACCGAGTTGGCGAAAGTAACTGCGGAGGACTCGGACCAAGCGATGTGTTCCCCATATCTCGGTAGGTTACCTATCAGGTAGGGCGTACATGTGCAGGAGATGATTATGCCCATTTTCCTGAAAGCGTCTATCACCAAGTTCTGTTTCTCTGCGAATTCCTCGGAGATCCCAAGTTTTTTCCAATCTTCCAAATCCATTCCCGCGGGGTTCAAGGTTGTGAGTACTCTGACTTTTCCATCTTTTGCCAGTTCGTTTAGAAATTCTAGACCGGCATCTCCGAGGTTGTGATATGACACGCCTGCCACTTGAACAGAACCCACTCTTATGAGCTTTTCAGCGCCGTAAATATTTCCTAAGGCAACGAGTATCTCCATGGACTTTTTTACCGCGTAACCCTCTTCTCCATCCAGCATTCTTTCTTCTTCTTTTGTGAGGTACATACGATCACAAGAATTTGTTTAGATCAACTTTTCTATATCCTTCTTTTTCAAAGCCTTTACCCGTTTCTTTGAAGGGGATCGTTGCGTCTAACCCCATCTTACATGTCGTCGCTTTTTTCCCTTCAGTTAAATCTCCAGACGGATCAAGAGAAGATCCTCTCTGGTTCGGTAAGATAACAGCGTCTTTATCTGCTTGAAATCTCGTTGCGATAGCCCACTCAACATCGTTTGAATCATAGATGTTTATGTCGCCATCCACAACAACACAATGTTTCAACGACTTGTGACCTTCAAAAGCTGCTTTAATAGCTTTCTTCCCATCATCTGGATTCTGTTTCTTTATCTGCACCACCGCGTGGAGCCAGCTGCAACCACCGGGAGTTATGTAAACATCCTTGCACTCACAGACTTTGTTCACTTCACTAAAGATCGTTGGTTCTCTAGGCATCCCCATCAAGAACTTATGTTCATTTCTTCCGGCAAGTATGGTTTGGTAAATTGGCTTTTCTCTGTGAGTTATACATTTGACTTCTATCACTGGTTGCTGTCTTACCTTATCAACAATTCCTGTCAGATCTAAGAATGGTCCTTCTGATGCTTTTTCCTTTGTTATTCTTCCCTCTAACACAATCTCACAGTCTCTCGGAACCTCAAGATCGATGGTCTTACACTTCACCAATTCTGTTTTCTCTAATACATTAGCCATTCCCAATTCGTCAACGCCCTTCGGCAGAGATGTGGCAGCAGCGAGGAGAACAGCAGTTGAGTTACCTATGCACATCGCTATGTCGAGTTCGCCGCCAGACTTTTTGAGGGCGGTGTCCGTTCCTCTCTCTTCAACGATTCTAGCCACGAACTTGTTCTTATCCAGCAACATCAACCTGTGGAAACACGTGTTTCTACCCAACTCGGGATCTTTTATTATAGCAATGGCGGATGCGATGTATTTTCCACCATCCTTTTCTGTGTACCTCATTATCGGAAGCTTTGTCAAATCAACATCTTTCTCAACTATTTCTTGGCATTCTCCCTTCTCCACAACATCTGGAGGCAAAGGATTCTCTATGGCAGTGGATAACTTATGCAACAATTGTTCTTTCTTTATGTTCAAAGCTCTGGCAATCAATTCTTTAGAAGAAACCAGGCCAGCCACAACAGGGATGCTAGATTCTCTCACTTTTTCAAAAAACACAGGTTTCTCACCGAGAGCATCTATTATCCCCGCCATCTCATACTCAGTTGACACTTCTTTTCTTATTCTTAACAATCCTCCATCTCTGTCAAGCTGTTCCAAGAAACTTCTAAAACCCAATCGTCTTCCTCCTTATTCCAAGTAGGTTCATATTTTCTTAATATTTTTGAATTCCGATCTTTGTTCGCAACACTCTAAATCCTTCCTTTTCCATGGCTGTCGCAACCGCTTCCTGCAATTCTCTTCTTGGAGTTAATGCTACCATGCAGCCTCCGCCGCCACCCCCAGTTAGTTTCGCTCCAAACGCCCCTTGCTCTCGAGCTAAGTTCACCAAATAATCTAATTCTTTACAGGAAACTTCGATTTCCTGCAGCAACCGATGATTTTCGTTCATTAACTCACCAACCTTTCTTAAGTCAAACTCTTTCAAGGCCTTTCTTGCTGTGAACGCCAAATCTTCTGCTTGCTTGAACAACGGATTGTATTTTTCTGGATTTCTTTTCCTTCTTTCCGCAACCCCAGCAACCATTTCCTTAGTGTCAGCTACAATTCCTGTGTTGCCTATGACAATTTCAACTGGTTCCCTTATGCTTAATTTCTCGATTGTGTTTGGGCCTCCGCTTAAATTCCTCTTGAACCAGATCAACCCTCCATAGGTTGCCGCGGTATTGTCGATGCCTGAGGGGGTTCCAGCATAAGCTTTCTCAGCTTCATAAGCAATTTCATTAATTTTTTCATCTGACAAAACCATTTCAAATTCTTCTGCTATAGCCCTAGCAATTGCAACGCTACTTGCTGCAGAAGCACCAATTCCGCTGAAACTAGGGAGGTTTCCTCCCAACCAAATCTCTAAAGAAGCTTTTTCTGGATCAATTCCCATTGTTTTAAGCATTCTTTCGATTGACTCTTTTTGTTGAGCTCTTTTCTTTTCAGTGTAACCTCTTGCGCCTTTTCTTTCGTCCCTTACAGTGATTCCTTCTCCAATTTTTTTCACTTCTGCGTCAGTTGTTGAATCGATTGCAGAAACAATCCCCGGCACGCCGTGAACAACGAAGTGTTCGCCGAACAGAATAACTTTTCCGAAGCCAGAGCCTCTTCCCATCGGAACTACCCCAAAAAACAATTACTGTCCAAAATTAAATAAAGTATTTCTTAAAGTGGCAAAGCGCATTGGCGAGAAGTTGCTTCACTTAACTAACCTTTCAGGAATGCAATGGAGGCGTAGCCAACCACCGCGGAGAAGTCGCCGGTTATGTCACCACTCGTTTTGTAGCATAGCAGTTGAGCCTTCTTAGCGCCTAACGCCTTTGCCGCAGTAATCGCAGCGATGGTGGGACCGTAACCACAAGTGGATATGGCGTGAGATTCTACAGTGGAGTAGTATTGTTCCTCGTCCATTTTGATGGCGGCGTCGATGGCCATTTTGTCTTTCTTTTCAGCCCTTTCCTGAGGCTCATAATGGGTCATGTCCGTGGAGGCTATTACCAAGGCGTTTTTCCCTGACAAGGCTTTCGCCGTAGCCTGCCCTACCTCCCGGCTGGATTCTAGATCCTGCATGAGAAAACATATGGGAACAAGCTTGAAGGCTGAACCGTAGAGGTATTGAAGGAAAGGCAGCTGAAGCTCTATAGAGTGCTCGTAGGCGTGGGCTCTGTCGTCCACGTCGATAATGCGAGATTCACTCAAAATCTGATCAGCGGTCTTGGAGTCAATCTCTACGTCGCCCAACGGGGTGCGCCAAACTCCCTCGTTCATGACGGCAAGCGCGTTTCCGCGTCCGGTGTGGTTGGGACTGAAAATCACAACGACGTCCGGTTTGCCATCCTTCGCGAGCTCGTAATACGCGTGGGCAGCCACATGACCGGAGTACATGTACCCTGCATGGGGACAAACGAGACCAACCAGGTTTCTAGGGCCTTCCTGTACAACTTTGGGAAGTTCACCAGGACCTAGTTTGTGGGTGAAACATTTTTCTATCTGTGTTCGTAATCCGGCGGAAGTGCCAGCGTACCACGAACCTGCGACGGCGGGGTGTCTAACTTTCAAACCTTCTCTTCCCTTCATTCTTCTCTCACTAGCTTCACTTCGAAATCATCGATGGACTGGCTTATGTCTCCGTCTGGCGGTATTTCACCTCTTTCGCGAAGTATTTGTCTGGCGAGGAGCCAGTAGATCACCGCCAAGGCTCTTCTGCCCTTATTGTTGGTGGGGATAGCCAAGTCTACATAGGAAAAATCGTTGTCGGTGCTGCAGAGGGCTACCACCGGAATGCCAACGGTTGAAGCTTCTTTCACCGCTTGCACATCGGCCTTTGGGTCGGACACTATTATTACGCTTGGCTCGATACGGTTTGGGTAAAGGGGGTTTGAAAGCAAACCGGGAATAAAACGTCCAAGTATAGGAGTCGCTCCAACTACTTCGCAGAATTTTTCTACAGGAGAACGTCCATACAATCTCGCCGCCACCGTCGCAATTTTGGACGGTTCAAACCGGGCGAGAAATTTTGCAGCGACTCGTATACGTTCATCGGTCTTTTTAACGTCTAAGACAAATAAGCCGTCACTCCTAACGCGGTATATGAATGGGCCCATATCTTTTGTTTTCATCCTTGTGCCGATGTGGATTCCCGCGGATAGCATGGTGTCCTGAGACAGCAAAAGCTCCTCCTCGACGAGAGTTTCGATTTTTTCTTCATTTTCTGACAAAAACTTTCCTCCTACAAATCAAAAATTGACATTTCAGCTCTGTTTCCAAGAGTTTCTTCTATTCGGATAAGTTCGTTGATTTTCACCACCCGCTCACCATGCAACACGCCAGTCTTGATAACTGGACAAGAGAACGCTACGGCTAGGTGAGCTATATGGGCATCGCTCGTTTCTCCAGAACGATGGGACACGACCGGAATGTATCGCGTTTTCTTAGCCATTTTTGTGGTCTCCCAAGCGTCGGTGAGGGTGCCCACCTGATTCGCTTTTATGATGATAGAGTTTGCAGCGCAAACTTTTATCCCACGAATTAACCTCTCCCTGTTTGTGACAAACAGGTCGTCGCCACAAATAAGACATTTCTTAACCTTTTTAGTGAGCTCTGCAAAGCTTTCGTAGTCTTCTTCATGAAACGGGTCTTCAACGTAAGCGAGGTTATAATCTTCAACGAGATGCAGCACGAAATCCAGCTGCTCTCCAGAATCTCGTTTGATCCCGTCTCGGGTATAAACGTAACATTTTTCTTTTTGTTTCCACAGGGTGGAAGCCGCCATATCAAGGCCTGCTCTGCATTCAACTCCTAGTTCCCTTGAAACTTCTTCGCAAGCCTTCACCACAATCTCTAAGGCTTCTTCATTTTTCATGTTGGGAGCCCAAGCTCCTTCATCTCCCCTTCCGCCGGTGAAGGTTTTATCCGCTTTTTTGAGAGAAGAACCGACCTTTTGATGAACCAAAATGTTGGCTTTCGCCGCATCCGAAAAGGTGGGTGCCTTAAGGGGAATAACCAAGTACTCTTGTATGTCTGGCGCCTTTCCGAGGGCGTGTTTTCCTCCACCCAAAACATTTCCGAGAGGATATGGAAGCTCGTTTGCAAGATAGCCGGCAAGATGTTGGAACAATGGCATGTCGTAGGAGGTTGCGGCAGCTTCCGCTGTAGCTAGGGAGACAGCGAAAGCCGTGTTTCCTCCGACATTTCTAAAGTCTTTTGTTCCGTCAATTTCGTGAAGAAGAATATCGATTTCTTCTTGTTCATTTGCGTCCATGCCAATTAGCTCGGGGACAATTAATTCTTCTGCCTTCTTTATCGCTTCATCTACTCCTCCTTCTGGATACGGAACCACCTCAGCCTTGCCCTTGCTGGCGCCAGCTGGGGCAGAGGCTCTTCCAAACCCCGCTGTGGTTACTATGTCAATTTCCAGCGTTTCCTCTCCTCGACTGTTGAAGATCTTTCGAGTCATGATGTCTTCGATGACGGATGACATGTTTATCGCCCATCAAAATGGTTTGAGTTGTTTCCTTCTTCCTTTCTCTTCATAAAACTTGAGAATTTCGTCGGCGATCTCTACGTGAGACAGCAGCATGCGGCGACAGCAATACCGTGTTACCCCTAAACTGTCTAGAACTTTCTTTGCGTCTTCTCCTGCCTTTACTCTTCTGGTGAAGTCTTCCCATTTATCTCCGATTAGCTTGCCGCATGTGAAGCAGCGTACCGGTATGATTATTTTAACTCGACCTCCTTTTCATCATTCCAACTTTCAGATAATAAAGTGTTTCCAAGCATTTCCTTCTTACTTATACGTTTCGGCTTCATTTTAGTTAAGCTTCTTGACACTTTTAGGCTAATCTAATGCCAGGGATCTGACGGCGTTTATCTGTAACTTTTTTGATCCCTAGCCCTTGCACTAGGGCCTCCAAACTTTTTCGGCTCTTTTCGTCTGGGGTCACCAGCAATCATGGTTCGATCGTAATCGCGGAGGGTTGTTCGAAGACGGGTGCTTTTTGTCCACTTTAGTAGACATTTGGCGATGGCTATTCGTACAGCTTCAGCTTGCCCCATGAAGCCTCCGCCGGACACCTTAACGTTGATGTCAAGTTGTTTCCACACCTCATCTTCTATTAGGAGAAGGGGCTCCATTATCTTGTCGCGGGCGAGTTTTGGTTCAAAAATCTCTACAGGGATATTATTTACGCGGATTCTTCCTTTTCCAGCTCTAACGGTTGCTCGGGCTATGGCGGTTTTTCGCTTTCCGCTTAATACTAAAACTTTTCGGGCTTTTGACATTTTATTCACCTTCTGGGGTCCATCCGATCTCTTTAGCAAGTTCTCCAACGGTTATATATGGGCATTTTAGTTTTTTTGCGCTGGCTTCAAGTATTGTTTGGGCTTCTTTATTCTTAAGTTCTGGAGGTGTGCTAAGGTAAACCTTAAGTCTTTTGTATGCTTGTTGCCCCTTAGGCTTCTTCCGGGGAAGCATGCCGCGGATGGTTCTTCGAACAATTCTGTCAGGTCTCCTAGGGTGGTAGGGACCCTTTCTTGGGTGACCAACTTCGAGGAACGTTTTGGCTTCCCTGACCCTGCTTAGTCTCTTGCCAGATATGGCTGCCTTCTCAGCGTTTACGATAATGATCGTTTCGCCTTGGAGGAGGCGTTTGACTATGACGCTGGCCATTCGGCCAAGAATCAGCCCCTTCGCGTCGATGATCACAGCGTTTTCGGAAGCCATTTCAGTCACCCGATGACTTTCACATTGGTGCCCTTTGGGTTTTTCTCCATTAAGGCTTTGATTGACAAGCATTTTCCCTTGGCCTTTAGAATTTTTGATCGTGCTTGGTCGGAAAAGGCAAAGGCGGCTACGTTGATGGGATGATCAACTATTCCAGCGCCCAGCACTTTGCCTGGAACCGCCACGGTTTCTCCTTCTTTCGTGTGACGATTTAATCGACTTACGTTTACCGCTATGCGCCTTCTTCTTGAGCTTGACACACGATCGGCTATGTAACGCCATATCGTCACTTGATTTTCGTGGGATTTTTTTCTTAAAGATCGAATGAGCGTAATTAGCTCTGGATTGGTTGCTCTAACTTTCTTCACTTTTTCTTCCCTTTTTTAATTGATTGGATAAGTCCTTAATTTTTTTGTCAAGAATTTTGAGGGCTTCAAGCATGATTCGTTCAACCGGAAGAGCGCCGGTGGATTCGATTTTAAAAATGAAGGCTTCTTTGTCCCAGGATATTTCGATGGCTGGCGGATTTTGTGGACAAGCGTCCACACAGTCCATGCAAAGGGTGCATTCGATCACGTTTTGAGTTTTTATCCCTTCCTCCATGTCGATGAGAACCCTTTCGGGGCATAACTTTACGCATTCGGCACATGCATTGCATCGTTCTAAATCGATTTTGATTTGCGGCAGATATTTGTAGGTACACATGGAGACGGGTTGCCATTTCGCGTGATCCTTCCCCTTCCCCAGTCGGGCGTATGCTTCCAATTTTATTTTTTGGTCTAGAGCCAACTTCACTATTGGAATCTTGTCGCTAACTGGTGTGATGTCGAGGTTCTCTGACTTCAAATCTCTGGAATAAACCGTTATTGTTTTTTCCGCGGCTTCAGCTTCTAGGGTCAAAGTTAGGCGACAGAGGTTGCATCCAAATTCGCTTTTGCAGGTGCACTCTTCGGGAAGGTTGTAGGAATCCAGGTCTGTTTTAAGGGGGATGAATCCCATTCTGTGGGCGAGAATTTCGTCGTTGAGCATGGAAGAGTTTTCGAGGATAACCAGTTCGTCTATGGCCATTGCAGGGACTTCAGTAAGCATGATTCTGCGTAACGCATTTACGAAGGGCACATTAACTCCTTTAACAATAAACCGCATGTAATCGTCGGTTTTTTCAAGGATTTCAATCTCTACCACATTCAGACCTCTTATTTCAATCGCTCACGAACGCTTGTGCTTTTCAAAGGAGAAAAAGGCATTATTTCAATATTGTGGTTCTCTAGAGAAGTAAGTCATATATTTTAACTGCTCATCCTTATGCTTTCCCAGTTATTTCTCGATGCTAATCTACGTGCTAGACTCTGCGTCCTCTGCGTCCTCCCTTCCTTCTCGTTCCGTCATGTGGAATCGGTGTCACCTCCCCGATGCGACCTATACGGAACCCCGCCCTTGCTAGGGCTCGTATAGCGGCTTGAGCTCCTGGACCAGGCGTTCTAGCACCTGATCCTCCAGGTGCTCGAACCTTCACGTGTATGGCGGTTATTCCTTTATCTCTGGCGATGGAGGCGGCGTGGGCTGCGGCTCGCATGGCAGCGTAGCCCGACGATTCCAATCGATCTGCCTTGACGTGCATGCCTCCTGAAGCTCTTGCTATGGTTTCTGCGCCCGATATGTCGGTGAAATGGATGATAGTATTGTTATAGGAGCTATAAATGTGAACAACTGCCCATCTCTCAGCTTTCTTACTCACGACTTTTCCTCCTTAACAGCTGATTTTGCTTTGGCTGGAGCGGCTATGGATTTTCGTAGAGGCTGACTAGGGGTTGAAAGAGGACTGGTTGGGGCGTAGGTTATTTTCGCCTCTTCTTCCCTAAGAACCAAGTAGCTTGGAGAGGACACCCGTCTCCCTGCGATGGCAACATGTCCATGCGTGATAAGTTGACGAGCCTGATGTATGGATTTGGCCAAGCCCTTCTGAAAAACAAGCGTCTGAAGTCTACGTTCAAGTATGTCTTCCAGAGACAAAACTAAAACGTCATCTATTGCAGCTGTCTCAGGCAGAATTCCGAGGCGATGAAGTCTGTCTAGAAGTTGTTTTTCCAGTTTTCTCCGCTCTTCAACAGACATGCCTAAGAGCGATCGAGCGATTCCCCGATACTTCGAGAGCAAAGTTTTGTGGCGCCATATTTCCCTTTTGTTTCGCAACCCGTATTGTCCGAGCAGTTTGAGCTCCGTTTCCAGTACGTCGGTTCGCCAAGGGAACCTTGGTGTTTCGAATTTTTTTCGTTGTTTCTTAGGATCGCCCATTATCGTTCCCGCGCCCGTTTTTTCTTGACACCCATAGCCTTACCCTTCCTACCCGTTGTTCTCGTTCGCTGCCCCCGCACCTTTAACCCATGACTGTGACGAAAACCTCTCCACGATCTCATTTTTTTCATCTGATCTATATCGGTCTTTGTTTGAAGAACTAGGTCGGAGCCGATGAGATGACGGTTGCTGCCGGTTTCTCTGTCCTTTCGACGGTTTAGAAGCCATTCGGATACGCCGTATTTCGCAGGTTTTTCTAAAATGTCTTCGATTTTTTTAACCTCGGCGTCGGAGAGGAAGCCCATTCGAGTTTCTGAATTAATGCCGGCTCTTTCGATTATTGTGTTGGCTAACCTTAGTCCTACCCCCTTAATATTTGTCAGCGCGTAAGCTACCGGTTGCGTTCCGTCGATGTCGGTGCCGACAATTCGTATGATGTGTTGAAACTCTCTGGACATTTTAATCTTCACGTCTTTTCTAGGCTAACTACGGAAGTGACTTGCATTTTATTAAGTTTTTCGAATATGCAATCTTGAACATATAGGGAAGATGTCGAAAAAAGAGGAATATTTTGCGGGTTTCTATGCGCGGCGCGCGCTAT
>JACUTO010000039.1 GCA_014859755.1 Candidatus Bathyarchaeota archaeon | reverse complement strand
GACTACCCGGGTATCTAATCCGGTTCGCTCCCCCAGCTTTCATCCCTCACCGTCGAGCGCGTTCTAGCCGACAGCCTTCGCCACTGGTGGTCCTCCCGGGATTATAGGATTTCACCCCTACCCCGGGGATACCGTCGGCCTCTCCCGCCCCCTAGCTGGACAGTATCCCCCGCAGCCCAACGATTGAATCGTTGGATTTAACGGAGGACTTGCCAAGCAGGCTACGAATGCTTTAGGCCCAATAAACATCCCCACCACTCGGAGAGCTGGTATTACCGCGGCGGCTGACACCAGGCTTGCCCTCTCCTTATTCCCCCGGCTCATTACACCGGAGAAAAGCCATCCTCAGCGGATGGCACTCGGGGTAGCCCCGTCACGCTTTCGCGCATTGCGGAGTTTTCGCGACTGCTGCGCCCCGTAGGGCCTGGGCCCTTGTCTCAGTGCCCATCTCCGGGCTCCCGCTCTCACGGCCCGTACCGGTTATAGGCTTGGTGAGCCGTTACCTCACCAACAACCTGATCGGGCGCGGCCCCATCCTTAGGCGACGTCGAAAAGCATGGTTTCAACGCCTTTTCGACTAAGAACCATTCCAGGCCTCCTCGCCTATCGGGTATTAGCCCCAGTTTCCCGGGGTTGTCCCCGTCCTAAGGGTAGGTTAGCCACGTGTTACTGAGCCGTACGCCGCGTCTCTACCATGGCTTAGAGACGCTCAACTCGCATGTCTTAGTCCCACCCCGATAGCAGTAGGGTCCGGCAGGATCAACCGGATTTATTGTTTGGAGTTTTAGCCGCAAAACCGGCTGGAATTGGGGATTAGCGCCAAGCCCATCTCGGACCTAACAGGATTCAGGTCCTCATCTCTGTCGCCGCAACCGGAGGTCGAACCCATCATTCAGGGGCGTTAGACGCCTTAAACGTCGGGGTTGAAGCCGCCGAGGTTACGGCTTTTGCAATTCATATCGCCAAAATGGCACTTGGGGCGATCTTGCAAATATAAGTGTTTCTCCCGAACCTAATTAAGCTTTCTGAAGGGCTAAGAAAAGACAAACACTCATGGTTTTATTTTTTCCTTAAGATTTCAAGGTGGCGCATGTTTGGCAACAATGTTGCAAATGGAGTGAAAATGTTTATGCTTGATATGGATTTGTGGGTCGTAAAGTATAATCGGCGAAGACTTTGGTAAATTAAAATGCAGGTGAGGGATGTTGAACGAGGTTCTTCTCTTGGCGTGCAAAGAACTGCTCGACGACGCCAAGCTTGGATGCGCAGATCTGGTTTTCAAAGACATATGCCTAGAAATCCTAGCAAAGGCAAAGCAGGTTCTAACTCCTGAACAATTCGAGGAACTGTCCTTTTATGCGGCTGAAAGAATGAAAGAGAAAATGATCCGCAGCCCAGGAAAAAAAGTGAAGATCCAATAAAAGACCTTGTTTCAGAAGCCTTCACTTTTTGGCTATGACATGAACTGCTCGACGAGTCTGTAGAGGACGCCGGTTCCGAAGACAAGGTTCTCCACTGATGTGCGCTCATCGATGCCGTAAGTCATTTTCAACATTTCATCCATAGATACATCGTTTTTCAAAAGCTGGAATTCGTAGCATACAGAGCCTATTTACATGCACAATTGTCAAAAAAGCTAAGTCTCAGTAGGAGATAGAAGACGTGAGAGGATACACGTTGACTTCACTGGAATATGAAATTAATCTTCTCTCAAAAATGGTTGAAATCAACACCGACTCAGTCTCAAAGAAGGGGTATGACGAATGTGCATCGCTAATCGTTCAGGAAGCAGAACGAAACTCTCTGGATGTAGAAATAGTCGACGGAGAAAAAGGTGCTAAAGATGGACTTTCGCGTCCAAACGTTATCGTAACCCTCGATGCAGGTTCAGACGTAACTCTGTTTCTCGAATCACACTTCGATATTGTTCCGCCTGGACCTAACTGGGCGTATCCCCCATTCAAGCTGACGGTGGAAGATGGAAAAGCCTACGGAAGAGGCACCGCAGACAACAAAGCAGGTATCGTAGCCGCCATCGGAGCCATGCGACAACTAAAGAAAGAGAAGTTAGACATAAACCTCAAACTTATCGCAGGAGTTGATGAAGAAATCGGTGGAAGATATGGTGTAGACTATGTGGTAAGCGACTACGGATTAAAAGGTGATGCAGCATTAGTCGTTGACGCAGGTTCAGAAGGACTTTACCTAGGAGCAAGCGGTATCATCTGGGGAAAAATAACGGTTGAGGGAAAACAAGGACACGCGGGATACCCTTTCAAAGCCAAAAACGCCATCGATGAAGCCATGAAACTGCTCGCCGCACTTGAACCCTACAAGAACGCAGTTGAGAAAAAAGAATCAATTCTACATGCACCGCCTGAAGCTCCAAGACAATTTGTGTGGGGGAGATATACGATAACGATGATCAAAGCAGGAGAAAAAGAAAATGTGATACCTGGCACATGCGAGGTTCGCTTTGACCGAAGACTTCTACCAGAAGAGCCCCTAGAACAAGCTGAAAAGGAGTTGAGAGACTTCTTCCATGGTGCAGTTGAGAAAACCGGTTGTAGAGCATCACTAGAGATCACTAACAAACAACAGGGCTACCACACATCAAAGGATTCAGTCTTTGTGCAAACAGTTTCAGAAAACATAAAGAAAACAATAGGTCAGAGTCTACCTTTCGTTGCAGAACTGGGAGGAAACGATGGAAGCTTTTTTGCCAAAAATGGAATTCCAGTGGTGTGTTACGGACCGATTAGACCTGACACACGTTATCATGGTGTGGATGAATTCGTGCATCTTGAAGACATAAGGAACACGCGAGACTTGATGGTCAATCTGGGAAAAGTAGCAAGGGAGAAAATAGCATAGTACCCAATATTGAGTCGCGCGCGCAAGGAGATGCGGTCTACTACTGAACGATTTCCGACAGTTGTTTAGTTAACTTAAGAACAGCGCACTCGTCTTCCAACCACCACATACACTTCCGTTCTTGGCAAGTTATCGAAAGACCTCCCTCTGTTATGAGGGGACACCTCTTGCGTAAGCGTCTCATAGGATCAAAGTACACGTCGATCACCTTCTTCATTCGCCTCGGCGTCTTTTTCAAGGGAAACCTCTCAAGCCATTTGGTCACTTCCGGGGAGCGAATGAGGTCTGTCAAGGTAACCAAGCCTACGAGGCGTCCATTTTCAACTACGGGAAGCTTCTTGATTTTATGTTTAAACATTAGTTTTACAGCGTCTTCAATTTCCTTTTCAGGTTCCATAAACAAGAGAGGCTTCGACATGATTTCGCCAACTTCGGCCGCTCTCGGGTCTCTACTTGCAACCAAAACTCGTTTCAGCATGTCTCTTTCGGTGACGATTCCAGTAGGCTTTCCATCCTGAACCACAACTAGGCATCCTATTTCGCGATTATTCATGAGCCTTACAGCTTTTCTTACGGTTACGTTGGCTTCTACCGTTACAACTTCTCCAACCATAACGTCCTTAACTTTTAGCGTCACAAGCTACACCAATTGAATTGTTCTCATCCGATTCCGGGTATGATTTGACTTTTAAAATAAGTTATGAATTTGAAATAACAATTCCGAGAATCCTGCGCGCGGTTTAGCAGGTCAAGTGGAGGGCTGCCACAACTTTTCTAGACTTAACGAGGCGGTTGAAGGTTTCACAAGCTTCTGTCGTCTTCTGGGCCATGAGTTCGATTCCCTCAGATTCAACATACCTTCTAGTCTCAGGCGGAACCGTCATCAGCCCTGAGTAGCCGGTACCCACCACAAGCACTTCTGGCTTAACTTCCAAAACGTCCTTTAAATCTTCAACATGGAGTCGGTGGCCTTCCTTCCTCCACCAACCGCTCCTAACCTTGTCGGAAAAAACTATCAAATCGCTGTCGTAACGTTTCCCGTTGATGACGATTCGACCAAACTCGTAGGAGTCAATCATCTCAATGTCCTCCTAAAATTTATGGGACTGACCATTTTTGAGCCTTTCGTCAACTGATGAATTGATTTTGCATCTTGATTGAGAATGCATACTGGGAATTAGAAGGATATATAGTGATATATCAAAGTGTAGCGTTTTTCTTACTGAGGACTGAAGCTTGGCTAGAAGGGTTAGGAGACCCAGACCCTTCGACAGGGCAGAATGCAAAGCCTGCCGCCTGAAAGGAAGCGCCTATTGTTGGAGACAGTGTCCCTACAACGCTTGGCGCCAAAGACAAATCGAATGAGAGTGCCAAAATTTGAAGCTTGTTGGCTTGATTTCCGACACCCATATACCCTCTAGAGCAAAGGCTATTCCAAACGAAGTTTTTGAGATCTTCAATGGAGTAAACCTCATTCTACACGCCGGAGACTTGACCCAACTCAGTGTTGTTGATGAACTACAGCAACTGGCGCCTGTGGTAGCGGTTTCTGGAAACATGGATCGAGGTGAAGTTAGAAAGAGACTGCCAAAAATGGACTCGGTGAAGGTTTACAACTGGAAAATCGGGGTCACCCACGATCCTGGCATCTTCTCGGGAACAAGAAGAATGAAAACCATAGCAAAGCAAAACAATCTTAACATACTCGTTTTTGGACACACCCATCGTCCAAGCCTCAGGCAAGCGGAAGGAGTCCTGTTCGTCAATCCGGGAAGTCCAACAAATCCATTACCATCATTCCTGACAAAGCCCACCGTGGCTCTGTTGAAAATAACGAAAGAAAAGATTGAACCGGAAATCATCAAAATCTAGAAGTGGTTACTTCAACATTCTTCACTTTCACCCTTGTCTCTCCGCTCCATAGGTTGTCGTTGCGTCGAGGGTTTTAAATGCGCCTCCGCCTAAACCATCTAACGGCTCGGATACTTCATGAAGATCCTCAAACATCCAAATCAGTTAATTGAAAAATGTAGAAACCCTTGGAACGGAGAATGCAAAAGGACGGACATCGAAGTCTACATCTTCTATAGGGGCAGACGTCTACCTATCTGCAGAGACTGCTGGAGTGACATCGCAGAAAAGGACCTCGAATGGTGAAAAGAATAGGATACGCTGACAACGCACAGAGGTCTTTAACTTTGTGGTATTAGCTTTTTCTTAGGTTTACCTCGCCTTCAGTTTAACTAGTTTATAAGCAAGGCGAGCTGGAAGAGAAGGAGCCACGTTTATTTTGCCGCTTCTGGCGTCTCTCATCATGGCCGGCACATCGTAACCGTAATCCTCTCGGCACCTGCGGACCAGTTCCATTGCTTGCTTGATTCCGTACGAAAAGAAGAGCTTCAACCCATATTGGGTGACTTTGCCTCTTATGGTCATACGAGAATAGTCTTCAACCAAAGCAGGAGCCCAGTTTAGATTGTGCTCCCAACATTTCAAATAGAGCTCATAATGTTTGTTCGTCATCTTCTCCAACATGAAAGACTCAGCCTTGTTTCTCAGTCCCCCCATGGAGACGAGGAAAAGTGGAACGATTAGGCTTTTGAAGGGTTTCAACTCCTCCAGAAGCTCGATTGTAAGGTCAACATCCTTCTCAGTTTCTCCCGGTAAACCTAGAATCAGGGTGCCACATGGAAGCCAATTATTCCTAGACAAGATTTCAAAGGAATTCACGACCACCTCAGGCCAGTCTTCCGGTTTGAAGGGTTTACACTTCCCAGCCATATGCTTCTTGATCAGTTTGGGGCTGCCAGTTTCGATACCGGTCTGGGCGGCGGTCCAAGGAACCTTCTCGCCCAAACCTAAAATGTTTGAGATTTCTTCAACAACCTCCGGGGCGTCCAAAACCGAGGAAAGCGCGATGTGACTTAAACTTGTCATGTTAACGCCCGGATGATTTTGCACGGTTCTGAAAAGGTTGATCACAGCTTCCTTGTTAACTCTGAAACCCTTTGCTTTGTACTTTAGAACGTCCTCGGCGTGTAGCAATGGTTGTTTGCCCGCCCTAAGATTTACTTCAACTTCCTTCAAAATGTGCTCAAGGGAAAGGCAACGATATATTTGGAGTGTTGGGACACAAAAGGCGCATCCCCTTCCGCATCCTCGAGCGATTTCAACCAATCCACATATTGTCGGACCCTTAATAATTGGTATTTCTTCTTCAGGAACCACTTCCCCATGCACAATCTCTGGCAGTGTTTCACCGTTCACAGCCTTCTCGAAGATAGGGCTTGCAACTTTTTCTCCTTCTCCCACGATTACGCAGTCTATCCCGAGTTCTTTTCGAGTTTCCACACTTTCAAGCTGCCACGCGCCTGGCCCCCCAACCACGATTTTTGGCTTAAACCTCTTTATGGTAGGGTGGTTCAAAAGCTCCCTAAACTTGATCGCCATATATGCCTCTCCACCCAGCAACTCTGTGAAGGCGGAGGTAGCAGGGGCTACACCCAAGGGGTCGTTTTCCGCGATTCCAACAACTTTTGTGTTGGGGCCCACAACCTTGTCCACGTATTCCGGGTGCGCAACGATCACGTCTTCCCTCTGGAAACCATAATTCAGCAAGGCGGCCTCTATTTTCCTTATTCCACACGGAGCAAACTTAACAGATCCGTCTCTATTCACGCTTATGGAGGGACAAAGCAGAGAAAAGTAGAGCCTATCTGGAATCAGCCCCTTAGGTACGCAAGCGCTGAATCCGAGAAAAAGGCCGCCGTGGTACTCACTCATCAAAGTGCGATCGGCGGTGAGGACGATTTTGTATCCGTTGTTCGTTATTCAATCCTCCCGGCGAGATTATATTATAATTCAATTAGCCCTTAAGATTTTTCAATTCCGATAAGTCAGGTCATCGCACACAACCAAACGGTTAATAGCTATGCATTTGGAAAGGGATCGTAATCAAGGCCTTTGAGAAGGAGCTGATTCATGTCTAGGTTCAAGTACAGGAACATCCTACATTTCGAATTTCTTTCCGGAGCATTGAATAGGGATCTGAAACTGCTTTTTGTCGCAACCTTCATAGGCGCCTTTGGGGACGGTCTCTACTTTTACATATTGCCGCTTTACATCCGAGAGCTTGGAGCCAACCCGGTTGAGGTAGGAACATTCTTCTCTGTAATGTTATTGGCTGCTGCATTCACGCCCCTTCTCGGTGGGGTCTTGGCGGATAAATATAATTTAAAGAAGGCTATGATTGCTGGTTGGCTGGTATGGATGCCCGTTCCGATCATTTTTTCTTTAGCAAAAAACTGGGTTCAACTGTTGCCAGGTGCGGTTTTGTATGGGTTTTGGATAGGTCAACCAGCTTTTAGCGCATACATTGCGTCTTCGGCGGAGAAGGAAAAAATGACGTTAACCTTTACTATTCTTTCGTCTTCTTGGTCGCTTGGGTACATCTTCTCTCCAGCCCTAGGAGCATACCTCTCCGAAGCCGTTGGAATACGGTGGGTGTTCTACTTGACCTTCATTTTATATGGCACGTGCACAAGCATCCTTTTCTTAATAAGCAGCCAAGGCGTAGCAACACAAACTTCTCAACTCTCATCAACCGCTACTTCGTTTGAGAGGAAGAAATTACTTGTTTGGTCCGCTTTCTTTGCAATGATTATGTTTTTTGTGCTTTTGGTTAGACCCCTTGTCC
This sequence comes from Candidatus Bathyarchaeota archaeon, assembly GCA_014859755.1. Lineage (GTDB taxonomy): Archaea > Thermoproteota > Bathyarchaeia > Bathyarchaeales > Bathyarchaeaceae > Kmv02. The sequence continues at coordinate 3,664 of JACUTO010000039.1, read as the reverse complement.
CTCAAATTCTGAGAGACGAGTTTCATCTCACTGATTCCCTCGTAGGGATTTTAGGGTCCATCACCTTCCTCGGATCAGGAGTGCTGGGGATATATTTGGGAAGAATAGGGGACAAATGGAAGAAGGCGGGCGCCATTTCTGTCTGCATGATTTTATGCTCTGTTTCAGCCATAATCCTCGTCTTGTTCAACAACTTCTTCGCCTTGTCCTTAGCCTCCTTCTTGATGGGCGCTTCGTATACTATTTTGTCGCTGATAGGAGCAGTGATTAGTACCATCGCGCCGGAAACATCGAGAGCAAGGTGGATTTCTGTTCCACTGTCGGCAAGCATGTTCGCCGCGTTTCTAGCCCCATACCTAGGAGGCTTACTATACGACTCTTCGCCCTACAACCCCTTCCTAGTCTTCATCGTAGCAACCGCGCTACTATCGGTTTTGGCTCTCACAAAACTGTTTGATGAAGAACCCGAGGAAAATTAAGGTTCAAGTTTCAATGCCATGCACAGGACACATGTTGCTAGATCGTCAGGGAAGTTTTATCATTTCTTCTTCTTTTCAAAAGCTTCAGCACAACGTACACAGCAAAAAACGTATTCCTTTCCATCAATAACCCTTTTGTGAGTTGCAAACACACATTTGTCCGCAGGAATCTCCGCGTTGCACATTTCACATTTTACGAAAGTTTTCATTTCTTTGCCTCTTTTTTCTTCAGATAATCTTTTATAGCTGAGTGCAAGGCGTCTGCGGCTAGATTAGAACAGTGCATTTTGATTGGGGGGAGACCGCCTAGGCTGTCTGCTACATCGCCCCTAGTGATTCTTAAAGCTTCTTCGATGGTTTTTCCCTTTGCAAGTTCGGTGATCATGCTGCTTGTGGCTATGGCTGCTCCGCAACCAAAGGTTTTGAACTTGACATCCTCCAACCTGTTGCCTTTAACTTTGATGTACACGGTCATGAGGTCGCCGCAAACGGGATTGCCAACGGTTCCAACTCCGTCTGCGTCTGGAATTTCACCTACGTTTCGTGGATTCATGAAATGATCCATAACTTTTTCGCTGTACATTCATGTCACCTCAACATTTCCTTTGGGGTTAAGGGAGACATTGCCCTCAGCCTCTTTACCACGCCCGGCAACACTTCCAGCACATAGTTCACGTCTTCCTCTGAGTTTTGCTTGCCCATAGTGAAGACTAAAGAACCATGGGCCTCTTCGTGGGCTAAACCTATCGCAAGCAGTACGTGGGAGGGTTCTAGAGTTTTTGAAGTGCATGCCGACCCCGAAGACACCTGAATGCCGAGCATATCTAGACCTAAGATGAGAGATTCCCCTTCTATATAACTGAACCTGAGGTTGGCGTTGTTGGGAAGTCTTTTAGTTGGGTGTCCATTCAGGTATGAACGTTCAATCGTGTCCAAAACACCCTTTGTGAGTTTGTCCCGTAGCTGGCTCAACCGTCTGCCTTCAGTCTCCATTTCTTCTTGGGCGATCTCAGCCGCCTTGCCCATGCCTACTATGCCTGGTGTGTTTTCTGTGCCCGAACGCAGCCCTCTTTCTTGACCGCCGCCCTGTATAACTGGTTGAATTCTTGTTCCCTTTTTGATGTAGAGGGCTCCCATTCCCTTTGGTCCATACATGTCGTTGGAAGAAATTGACAAGAGGTCTATGTTTTCCTCTTCAACGTTGATGGGTACCTTTCCTGCTGCGGCTACGGCGTCTACGTGAAAACAGATTTGGTTCTCGTGGGCTATCTTCCCTATTTCCCTGATTGGTTGAATTGTTCCGATTTCGCCATTTGCGTACATGACGGATATGAGGATGGTTTTGTCGGTTATTGCGTCTTTGAGTTTTTCAGGGTCAACCATGCCTTGTTTGTCCACTGGTATGTAGGTGATTTCGAAGCCCTGTTTTTGAAGATGTTTGCAGATGTTTATCACCGATATGTGTTCGATGGTGGTTGTGATTATGTGGTTTCCTTTGTCCTTGTTTCGGTAGGCAGCTCCCTTTATTGCCAGATTGTTGGATTCTGTGCCTCCTGAAGTAAAAATGACTTCTTTAGGTTTCTCTGCTCCTATTAATCGAGCAACTTTTTCTCTCGACTCCATCAAGGCGTTCTTGGCACTTGCTCCAAAGGAATGAGAAGATGAAGGATTTCCATAGCTTTCCATAAAATACGGTTTCATCGCTTCGAAGACTCTGGGATCTACGGGCATTCCAGCCGCGTGGTCCATATACACTTTTCTCAATTTTTGTGTCCCGTCCTATTTCACTTTCTTAATAAAAAAATGAAACCGATCTTTCTCTTTGCGTAACTCAAGGAGTTGGTGCCCGAGTCTCTTAACTAAACGTTTTATGTCTTCTTCAGCCGCTGGGTCATCGGCAATTACCTCTAAAACTTGGCCCACGGCTAGCTTGTCAATTTCCTGTCTTGTTCTAAAAACTGGCTCAGGACAGTAGAGACCTAGGCAGTCTAGTTCCCGATGGGTTTTAATTTGACCACCCAACTCCAAACCTCCGTGGCAATCACACTTTTATTGAGTGACATTACTAACCTAAAATGTTAAGTGTTCACACGAAATTAAAATGGCTTCGGCCGTATTTATCTATAACGGTGTTATACATGAATGTTTGAAACCCTGTTAATGTGGAAACATAACTTCTGTGTGCAACGTCACCTCATTTCTTCTTGAAGAACAACCAGTTCTTTCGTCCCTTGAACCTCACCAGACAATAATCACCTCTAAGTTTGTTGCCCTTGATTTCAAAAACTAACTTGTCTTCGTCCCTTTCTTTCAAGACGTAGTGTCCGTTGTCCCAGATTTCCACGGTGCCCGCGCCGTATTGTCCCTCAGGGATTGTTCCTTCAAAGTTTGCGTAGTCGATGGGGTGGTCTTCCACTTGCACTGCCAGTCTTCTTATGCCTTTTTCTGTGGGAGGTGTTTTTGGAACTGCCCAGCTTTTGAGAACTCCGTTCATCTCTAGCCTTAAGTCATAGTGTAAATGTCTGGCATGGTGTTTTTGAATCACGTAAATGTTTCCGCCGCTTGTTTTCTCGTCACCTTTCGGCTCGTTTGTCTTTTTGAAATCTCTTTTCTTCCAGTATTCTTCAAGTCCCATTTGTCTAACCCTTAGAAGACTACGAAAGCAATCGCCTATGTATATATTTGACTTTAGAATAAAGGGTTCTGTTAACTCTACCAAAGGAGAGATAGATATATGGACATCAGTTTTTTCCTTAGGGGACTCATCATTGGTTTTTCGATTGCCGCACCTGTCGGACCAATTGGTGTGTTATGCATACGACGCACTTTAGCCGAAGGGCGAGCCTTTGGCTTGTTCTCTGGTCTGGGGGCTGCTACTGCTGATGCTATCTATGGCTTCATTGCCGGATTTGGGTTGACCTTTGTTTCAAGCTTCTTGATCAGACAACAGGTATGGCTTCGTATTATTGGCGGTGGTTTTCTTTGCTTTTTGGGCGTCAGGACTTTTCTATCCAAACCTGCTGAACATGCGGCTTCAGCTAGAGGAAACGGACTCGTTGGCTCTTATGTCTCGACGTTTTTCCTGACGATCACAAACCCGATGACAATCCTTTCTTTTGCGGCGATATTCGCCGGATTGGGGGTGGGAGGCGCGAGTGGGAGCTATGTCTCTGCGGCAGTATTGG
>JACUTO010000038.1 GCA_014859755.1 Candidatus Bathyarchaeota archaeon | reverse complement strand
GTTTCCTACTTTTGTAAACAACGACAACTCTTCTAAGCTGAGTTGAGGCTTGGGCGGGTGTTTCTGAGGTTGTGTAGTTGTCGTCGCCCGAAAAGCTGCAAAACGCAAGAGGACGACAAGTAAGCCATGTCTTTGAGGGCTGCGCGCGCATTTGTGTCACAATAGATTTTTTCTTTTGTGACACGATAGAGGGCTTTCTAATCTAGGCTGCTTGGACACCGAAGAATCGACAACACCATGATCTACATCAACCTGGAACAAGCACTATTTCAAACCGCAGACGAAGAATTTCATGTCAAAGTCGCCAAACCGCCTGAAGAAATCAAAGCTTTGCTTGAAGTAGGCTTTTGTTACGTATGCGAAAGAGACGGCTCAATGTTTTTCAGAAAACGAAAGCAGATAGTAAAACGAAAAAGTGAATAGTAAAGGATCTTACAACATAGAGTGGATATATCCCTCGATCTGAGACAAATAAGGTCTGTTTTCTTCTACTAATGACCATACGATGTCGTACTTATAAGTAGATGAGGAAAGTTATAGCTGAACCAAAAGAACTCATAAGAATTCTGAGGAATAAGATAGGATAATTGTTAACGAGTTTGTGTTTTGAGTAGTCTTCGTTTGTGGATGGTCACAGCATCTGTAAGAACGATAATTATAAGTACTATTGATGTCCATGTGGGAAACTCCGGAACTAACGGATAGTTGTCTTGGTTGTTTTCCTCGTTCATAACAAATGATTATTCCACATTCTTTACATCGGTAAGCTCTCAAACCTCCAATCTTCCATAGAGATTCCAAATGTTCTCCAAGTTTTGTCCAGTTTCTCTCTTTCCCCTCTACTCATGAAACCAAGCCAACGCCGGTAGCACCAAGCCAACATATAGACATAGATTTACCACATTTAGGACACTTATGTTCCAACATAACATCTTCTGGTCTCTTTGCTTCGAGCCTCCTTGATGCTGGTTTCTTCAATGTTCTCCAATCTCCACAGATATATCAATGCGATACATTTTGTTCCCAGAGGAAAGTGGTGACCTTTTATGGCTCATTAGTGTGGGTTCTTCAACGATAGTGTTGGGAATTGTTTTCATCCTTTGGACACGCAAACTTTCAAACCATTGAAGAACAGGAAAAATGGGAAAGGTTGAGGAATTCATGCATGCACGTTCATTAGCTAGATGAGGAAAAATAATTGCTTTCGTAAGTGTATACGTTCGATACATTTTACCATGTGAGTTCCAGTTCATTCAAATAGTACGTTGTAGAACTAGGAGTTTAATACAGAGCGTCATTCTAGGGAAAATTTTAAGTGCACTTGCCTGGCGTATGGATAATGCGGAGGGATATTCCCGCGTGACATAATTTGTTGATAGAAGCCTTTCCCTCCATAATAGAATAAAACTAGAGGAGATGAAGGAATGAAAACAAAGGTGTTGAAGCGCAGTATTCCGTTGTGGGCTCTTATTGTGGCGGTGACTTGTGTAGGCGTAGTGGTTTTTGCCGTGGTTCGATATACGCATGAAATCAGCAACATCATGACCATACGAGCGGACTACAGCACTGAAGTCTGGAACGAAGACCATACGGCGCTTGTTAAGTCGATTGACTGGGGAGAATTTGCTAACCTAAACGAAGCTAAGGACACAATTCTCTGGATTAAAAACGTCGGCAACAAAGACATAAGATATTCGTGGAACGCAACATCGTTTCCACCTCAATTTAGTATAACAAATCAGTGGTGGGACGACAATGACGCGAAATGGCAGGACTTAGATCAAGACACCGTTTGCGGTTATTTAATGTTTCCAACCAATGAAATAAAAATCAAATTTACATTGAATTGCACAGATTTCAAGGCTGGCTCATACGGCTTTACGTTGAACATTATGTCAAATGACCCCTATTGATGGAGCGCAACACGGTGATTAACCTTGAATAAGCCCTGCATTTTCCCTCTTTTTTGCTTTGCATAATTTTGGTGGTGTATGTTACTTCAGCAACTATTTTAGCGGCTTACAATATTTCAAGCATCGTTCACATAAGTAAGCGCGCGCGCGTATGGCTGGATCATAATAGTTCTTGTAATGTGGAAAATTTCATTGTAGGCCTAAACCGCAATCTTTCTCCCTTGAAAGCCGCGCTTGAATTTTCCAAACTCCTCCTTAACCGACCTTAATTGCTCCGAATTTAGCACCGGCCCATCTTTGCAAACCCTAAGCTTGCCGATTACGCAGCTGCCGCACAGGCCAATGGCGCAATGCATGATTCGCTCCAAACTGGCTTGAAAAGACATGTGGTATCGTTCTGCTAGGAGGAACATTTTATACATCATTTGTTCAGGACCACACGCGTATATCATATCAAACTTTTCCTTCGCCAACCTTTGTTCCGCCTGATCCGTAACGATTCCCTTCAGTCCATAACTTCCGTCTTCTGTTGCGGCTACGATTTCTGCGTTAACCTTTGAAAGCGTTTGGTCTATGCGATCTAGAAACAAAAGTTCATCTTTCGTTTTGGCTCCAAGCAGAAAAGTTAGTTTCGTGGAAAGTTTCACAAGTTTCTCGGTTAAAGGCATTAGAGGCACTAGTCCGGTTCCTCCCCCAGCAATCATTATGTTTCCGCTGGTTAGGGTGAAGCCTTTGCCGTAGGGTCCCCGTATTCCGAGAAGGTCGCCTCGTTTTCTTTGATGAAGAGCCTTCGTGGCTTCCCCAACTTGGGCTACGGTTATCGAGGTGAGACCGTTTGGAGTTATGGTTGATAGGCTTATGGGAATCTCGTCGACTCCAGGTATCCAGACCATAACAAACTGACCGGGCTCAGCCCTTCCACAGAGTTTATCTCGGAAAGTAAAAGTTTTGACAGTGGGGCTCTCTCCCATAATCTCTTGAATCTTAACGATTCTTAGGCGATTAACCGCGTTGAGATAAGCTGGCACTTTAGAACGTTTTTGTGGATGAAGTTGCAATTTTGCTTGCATCCTTCTTTTGGAGATATTATTCTCTTCTCGTGGTTAAGAGTTTTGACGTATACTATATATGAGCCGAGAACAGAAACAATGGTCCGAAAGGTGGTTTCGATAATGCCGAAGGTAAAGGTGAATGATATTCAGATTTACTATGAAGTGCATGGTGAGGGATTCCCTCTGTTGATGATCATGGGGTTAGGCGCCAATGTAGATTGGTGGGACCCTCGCATGATTCAGGAACTCTCCAAGAATTTCAAGCTAGTTATGTTCGACAACAGGGGAGCTGGACGCACCGACGTATCCGATAGAAGATACACCATCAAATTGTTTGCCGATGACACTACAGGTTTGATGGATGCCTTAGGAATCCCCCGAGCACATATAATTGGAGTTTCAATGGGCGGAATGATAGCTCAAGAACTGGTTCTGAACTACCCGGAGAAAGTTGAAAAGCTGATCCTCTGTTCCACCTACTGCGGGGGTACGAAGTCGGTTCCACCATCTGAGGAGATAACAGAAATGCTCTCGGCCGATAGAAGCGCGTTTTCCCCGGAAGAAATAGCCAGAATGACGATTCCGCTTATTTTCACCGAAGATTTCATCAAAAAGAACCCTGACATTGTAGAGCTTTCAATCCAACAAATCCTCAGGGCCCCAATTTCAAACGAAGCTTTCACGCGTCAACTAAACGCAATAATGGAATTCGACACCTATGATAGGCTACCTCAGATTAATGCGCCCACTCTGATTTTACATGGCAAACGGGATATTCTCGTACCTTCTCAGAATGGTTCAGTCTTGGCCGAAGCCATACCCAACGCTAAGCTCGTTTACTTCGAGAATTCTGCCCACGGACTTACAGAAGAGATGGAAAAGGTAATTCACGTTCTACTAAACTTTCTCACCGAATCCTAACCATCTAGAAGTTTTGAGCCAAACCGACAATGTCCTTTACGCTTCCAAAACCCTTCTTCCCAACATAAGCGTCAATGCCCCTCGTAACAGACTTGAAAACCCCTAGTCCTTTAAAGGCAATAGCTGTTCCTATCTGAACCGCCGAGGCTCCAGCCAGCATAAACTCCACAGCGTCTCTCCAATCGGTTATTCCACCGCAACCGATGACTGGGACATCAACCTCACGGTAAATTTCATAAACGCACCTAACCGCAATAGGCTTTATCGCAGGCCCAGACAATCCGCCAATCTTGTTCGCTAAGAGGGGTCGAGTTGTTTCAATTTCGATTGCCATAGCCCTAACCGTGTTGATAGCCGTTATGGCATCTGCTCCCGCCTCGACCGCCGCCTTAGCCACTTCAACTATGTTGGCAACGTTTGGAGTCAACTTCACGAAGACGGGCTTATCAACCTTGTTCTTCACTTTTCTCACAACTTTCGTCACCAACTCCGGATCGCTTCCAATCTCTGCTCCAGTTTCTTCAACGTGGGGACAAGACACATTCAACTCTAAGGCATCTGCTCCCACACCCACCGCCACCTCAGCCGCCTTGGCGAACTCCTCAGATGAAAAGGCGTAGATGCTTACAATAACCGGAACTCCAGTTTCCTTTACTTCCTTTATCTCCTCGCCAAAATGACGGACGCCAGGGTTTGGAAGTCCCATGGCGTTAAGCAAACCGCAGTCAACCTGAACCACAGTTGGGTTTGGATAGCCCTCTCGTGGTTTCAGTCCCAAAGATTTTGTAACTACGGCTCCAGCGCCAGCCTCAACTACGCTCCTCAAAGATGATCCCGTCAATCCGAGAATTCCAGCGGCGAGCATTGTGGGATTGGCAAGCTTCAGTCCAGCTATTTCTGTGGCAAGTCGCCTCGACATTTAATGCCTCCTCTTTTGCAGTAAAAGTTATCCACTGGCAAGATAAAGGTTAGGAAAGAACACGCTGAAATGATTCTATGATGGAGGGAAAAAGTGTGAAGGCAACAATTGTGGAATGTGTAATGGGTGTTTTCGGCTTCGGAGAAGCCAACGAACTCGTTGAAAAAACTTTCTTCCCTAAGGATCCGCTAGAAATAGCGGAAAGGCTTGGAAAAGTAGAAGCTGGAAAGGCTATCGAAGAAATAGTTACCCTGGTGGAAAAGTTACAAGGAAAAGGTTACACCACCTTCGTTTTTGAAAGCTCGAAAATTGCTCAAAACGCTCGTGAAAAGCTGAAAATTGAAGTGGATGTGGAGAAACCTTCGGAGGCCGGCGAGTTGCTTCGTGGAAACCTCGAGAAGTTTGCGGTGGACTTAGGGTTTGTAAAGCGGCAGGAGCAACTTCGTGAATGGGTTCACAAGGTTTCTATGGAACTCGCTAAGATGAAGGTGAGAAAGGCTGTTGAAAAACGAGATTTGTTGGTGGTTCAAGCAATTCAAACCATAGACGACTTGGACAAGACACTAAACCTGTTTATGAGTAGGATACGCGAGTGGTATGGACTCCACTTTCCAGAGTTAGATCGGTTGATAGATAAACACGAAACCTACGCCCGTCTCATCGTTAATCTTGGAAGAAGGGATGATTTCACCGCTGAAAATTTAGAGAAAGAAGAGTTGCCGAAAGCCAAGGCTAAACAGATAGCCCAAATCGCAACCGCGTCTATGGGAGCCGACCTAAGCGAAAGAGACATGGACCAAATACAAGCCATGTGCAAAAACACGCTTGAGCTTTACGATGCGCGGCAATCGCTAGAAAAGTATGTGGACTCAGTTATGGATGAAGTTGCACCTAACATCCGAGCGTTAGCTGGTTCACTCTTGGGAGCTCGTCTCATAGCCCTTGCCGGTGGACTAACCAATCTAGCTAAATTACCAGCAAGCACCGTTCAGGTTTTAGGCGCTGAAAAAGCTCTCTTTAGATCGCTTAGAACAGGAGCTCGCCCTCCTAAACATGGAATAATTCTTCAGCATTCCTTCATTCACGAAGCGAAGCGTTGGCAGAGGGGGAAGGCTGCTCGGGCTCTGGCTGGAAAGTTAACTATAGCCGCTCGAGTCGATGCCTTTAGCGGCAAGTATGTGGGAGACGAGTTGAAGATTGGTCTCGAGAAGAGAGTTGAGGAGATTAAGGAAAAGTATGAGAAGCCTCCTCCTCCCAAGAAGCCTGCAGTCAGGAAGCGTCCTAGGAGAATGAAGCGTGGCCGTAGACGTTAAGCCGCATCCACGGTTTCCAGGAATCTACTGGGTCGCTTTAGAAGATGGAACTCGAAGATTAGCCACAAAAAACCTTTCTCCAGGAAAGAATGTGTATGGAGAGCGCCTCGTCAAGTTTAGGGGTGAAGAGTATAGGCTTTGGGACCCTTACAGAAGCAAGTTTGCCGCCGCCCTTCTGAAGGGTTTAGAAACAGTTCCCATCCAGCCCGGTCACGAGGTTTTGTATTTAGGAGCGGCTTCTGGGACAACGGCGAGTCATGTTTCTGACATTGTTGGGGATAAGGGCCACGTTTATTGTGTAGAGTTTGCTTCTCGCTCCATCAGAGAGTTGGTTGACAACGTTTGTGCTTTTCGTTATAATATGTCGCCGATATTGGCTGATGCGCGAATGCCGGAAAGATATTCAATGCTGGTGGGGAAGGTGGATGATATTTACTGTGACATAGCTCAGCCTGAGCAGGCTAGGGTTTTGGCGGACAATGCTGATTTGTTTCTTGTGGATGGTGGTTGGGTTATGTTGGCGATTAAGGCTCAGAGTATAGACGTTACGAAGGAGCCTTCTGAAATATATGAAAGAGAGATAAACATCATGAAGGCTCGTGGATTCCAGGTTAAAGAGGTTGTTCACCTAGAACCCTACGACAAGGCGCATGTCATGATCGTGGCAAAGAAAGAGAAAACCTAATGCAGAACTAATAGAATTTTGGAAGAAACATCAGTCTTATACAGAATGTGAGATAAGCGGAAACTCTTAGGTTCTCTGAGGTAGGAGAGGTGACACAAACACACAAAACTCGGAAGGAGTTTTGCAGCGCAAAGCGGTTTTTGGAAAAAACATTGATTTCAACATTCTGCTATTGCTAGGGTCCAAATAGACCATGCCTCAGAAGATGTTATGTACCGCAACCGCGTCGACAAATGTTGAAGTATTTAGAGAAAAATAGGGGAGTCTACGCAGAGGGAGAAATGCGAACAAGCCGACTGTATGTTTATAAGAGACTCTCATTAATGGTTCATACATCTGAAGGGAAGATGATGAAAAGAGCGGAGATCCTCGACATCACCGAATCTATCCTAGAAAAAGCTGGCTTCCAAATATCCCAAAGATGCACCTCAAGACCAAGCTGCTTCGACCTCGCAGTCCAGAGGAAAAAACAACTCACCTTCATAAAGGTCTACGCCAACATCGGAAACATCTCGGCCAAAGACGCCTCAGAACTTCAAACAATCTCCGAATGCTTCTCCGCTACACGCCTCATCATCGGCGAAAAAACTCGTCGAAAACCCCTAGAAGACGACACCGTCTACTGTAGGTATAACATCTACGCAATAACCACCAAAACCCTCGAAGACATGGCCATCCACGAGGTGCATCCTCTTGTAGAGGCTGGACCTGGAGGATGCTACATTGAACTTGATGGAAATCTGATCAGGAAAAGGAGACAAGAACTGGAGCTTTCTGTTGGAAAGTTGGCAGAGATGCTGGGAATCTCTAGGAGAACCCTCTACGGCTACGAAAGAGGAATGGCCAAAGCCTCAGTGTCCACGGCCTACAAACTTGAATGGATTCTAGGAGTTCCGGTGGCGCAATTCATAGATATGTTTCAATTCACGCCCAAAGGCACAGACTTCGTCACAGCTCGACGCATAGTCATCAAACATCACCTTCTACAAACGGTTTTCAGAAAGTTTACCCAATTCAACTTTAGAGTAGCCCACACGGGAAGAGCGCCCTTCGACTTTATAGCCCGATGTTCTGAGAAAGAGTTAAAGATAATCTGCGGAGTCGCAGATAAAAAGGAGCGAAACGTGGATCAGAGAACAGAAGAAATCATAAGCGTCGGCAAGATTATCAACGCTCAGCCAGTTTTCATAACCGATGGAGAAAAAATTCCAAACAACAATAATATTCTCCTAGTCCACCGTGAGGATTTAGCAAAGATGCGGTGTCTAGAAGACTTTATTGCACAACTCTAAATTATCCCCGCCTGTTCACACGAGCCCACATCTTCGATTTCTCTGCTTTTTTCAAAAAACAGCGCGGGGTACATCGGATCTATGGCCCTCAGTCAGTCCTCCCAGCCTTTTCCCCTCACTTTCGTAGTGAAAATTGATATACGCCGCATACAGCACTTTGTATGTATTTCTCTAAAATTTTTAGCGAAGTATCTGAGTCAGACACAAAAGAAGTTGCAAAATAACCATTCTAACTCAGTTTCGTTTGTTCCGCCTCTGCCTCCCTTTTCAGTCTTTTAGCTGGCTTCCATGATTTCCGCACGAAATCTGGGTAAGACCCAAACTTTCTGATCCATTTTTCCAAGAATTTGATGGTTTTGGGGTCGGTTGCGTAGCCGCAGCCCATGTTTCCATATTTTTCTTGCAACGCAGAGAGTGCTCTATCACGTTCTACCTTAGCTATGATGGAGGCTGCGGAAACTATTGGATATTTTGCATCTGCTTTGTGTTCCGATATTATTTGAACCTTGAAGGTGAGGTTTTCCGCAATGTGCTGTTTAAATCGGTCAGCTAACACATCTGAGGCGTCCACGTAGGCCACGTCGGGCTTAAGAATCGTTATTACCTTAGCCATTGTCTGAGCCTCCAGGCGATTTAGCTTGTGAAGCTTTTTCCCGGTTTCAACCACCCTGTCAATTTCAGTGGGGGACAACATTGCGACATGATGCTTGAGGGCCAACTCCCTTATTTCTGCAGCAAGTTCTTCTCGCCTACGAGGTGAAAGGCGCTTAGAATCTTTCACGCCTAAATCCATGAGTCTGGGTAAATCTTTCTCATCAAGCAAGACGCCCGCGATGACGAGGGGACCAATAATTGGCCCGCGGCCAGCGTCATCAACTCCAGCTATTTGCATACTAAAGACCTTCGTCAATCACTAACAAACGTATCAAGATAACTTTTGTAAAGACTGGACAACTTTGTCAATAATGAGATTATGGAGAGTCTCTCTGTTTTCATAGGTCACCTCAAAAATTTCCGCGTCTTCCCTGTTTTTGATGTTGTTAACGAGGGGATCTCTTAGTCCAAAATGGACTGTCCCCAGCACAGGCTTGTCGCTTTCCACAGCCTGGACAACTACGTCTCTAAAGGCTGATGAGAAGAGTTCCATGGGTCCTATCTCGTCTACGATGATTATGTCAGCGTTTCTAATAGCGTCGAGAATGGAACTCACGCCTATGGCTTCAAGATCTGTTAAATTAACTCGATACTTGCTGATTTTGGGACCCGTTGGCTGGTTTATGTGAGCCAACCATCCTCTCTGTCCGGTGGAGAAATCCATGATTTCGAAGCCCACGCGGACTCCTCCTTCACGAACATCACAGCTAATCATGCCGCCAATTTCGTATCCCCTATTCTTTAGTCCGTTCACTGACCGAAGTAAAACGCTTGTTTTGCCAATGCTGGGCGAACCGGTCACGAATATGAGTCGTTTCAATGTGGACACCTTGTTGTTTATGGATTTTGTAATTGTTCTACCTTTTAGCGATTCTCCATTCACTTCCGTTTAGATGACTTCTAATAATCCCAGTCTCATTATAAAAGCTTCAAGATACTCAAGTAATTTGGGGGATGTGGAGTTTGAACTTTAGTTTTCCTACAGAGACTGTGAAGGAAGGGCAGGTCAGTGTAGTGGTGCCCAAGCTTGCTGCTTACGTGAAGGAAGCTTGGGAGTATGCTCCGTCTAAGGCGCCGGTATTTTACAACCCTGCCATGGAATTTAACAGGGATTTAGCGGTTTTGGCGATGCAGACCTATCAAAAAAAGCTGGGAAGGGAGATTTCTGTTTGCGAACCCTTGACTGGCTGTGGCATTCGAGGCATAAGGTTTGCGGTGGAAGTCAAAGCGGTTCGGAAGGTTTTTGTGAACGACATCAATCCTGAGGCGGCTAAGCTTGCTCAGTTTAATGTTGAGCGCAACAAGCTGGCGAGTAGTGTTTTGGTTGCTAATGAAGATGCGAACCTCTTCTTGAGTCGATATGCGGCGCCTCGAAAGAGATTTGACTACATTGACATTGATCCCTTCGGGTCTCCCGCGCCCTATCTTGATGCTGCCCTAAGAGCTCTGCGTAACGGCGGCTTGCTTGCTCTAACCGCCACGGACATGGCTCCTTTATGCGGAGTTCACCCTAACGCCTGTGTTCGAAAGTATGGCGGAAAACCCCTGCGAACTGAGTATTGCCACGAGATTGCTGTTCGCCTCTTAGTTGGATGCTTAACCATGATGGCTGCAAAGCACGAGATAGGCGTCGAAGTCTTGTTTAGCCACAGCACAGATCACTATATTCGAGTGTACGCTGTTGTCCGCTACGGCGCGAGGCTAGCCGACAAGAGTGTTCGGATGATGGGATACGTTCTTCATTGTTTTTCATGTTTTCACAGAGAAACATCTAGGGGGATAATTTCTCCTTTAAAACGAGATTGCGCTGAGTGTGGGGCCAAGCTAAATGTCGCTGGTCCCTTGTGGCTGGGCAGAATAGCGGATGAAATTTTTTGTTCCCTGATGAAGAGAGAGGCTGATGGACGAGGACTGAAACAAGAAAGAAGAATTCTTAAGTTGATATCTCTAGTTCAAGATGAGACTGAAGCTCCTGCCACGTACTACGTGGTCGACAAAATCTGTGACAAACTAAATTTGTCCGTTCCGCCCTTAACGAAAGTCGTTGATGGCGTGAGAAGAGCGGGTTTTCAAGCTGCCTTAACCCATTTTAACAGTAGAGGCGTTAGAACAGACGCTCCCGCAAATGTAGTAAAAGAAGTCATAACAAAACTCGCGACTTAAATCACGATAAGTTTTTGGCGTGGAATCAACAATAACTAAAGTCTTTCGCTTAAGGGGTCAAATTTTGGTGTGATGGATGTGATTGGTGAACTAGCAGCCTTAACCGCCGCCTTTTGCTGGACTTTGTCACCAGTCTTGTACAAGGTGGCGTTATCGGATGCGAAGCCGATTCCAGCTAACATCTCACGGTGCATATCCACAACCATCTTTCTCCTTGCATGCTTAGGAGTATCCGGAAGACTAGGGAATCTAGTGATCTTAGAAAGAGATTCTTTGCTTCTAGCTGGTTTCAGCGGCATTGTTGGTCTATTTTTAGGTGACACTATGTACATGATGAGTTT
>JACUTO010000037.1 GCA_014859755.1 Candidatus Bathyarchaeota archaeon | reverse complement strand
AGGCGCGAATCTTAGACCAAACTGGACCACGACCCCAATAAGCATTAACAAACTTCGTATTCCTAGTTTTTAAATCTAAGCTTGAATTAAGGTTCTTTGAGGCATCACTATTTTGTGTATCTTTTTGTCAGGTCTCTTGCACTCTTCTGCATGGACCTAAGTATGAGTCTCTGCAAGGTTCTAAATGTAAGAAATGTAGAAAGATAATGCAAAAAGAAAGCACTATTCTTGCTCTCTCGGCGATAAAGGAGATTTTGTGTGCCAGCAAATCTAGCAGTCATAGCCTACCGAAGAAAACACACTATGTTGTGTTAATTATCTCTTACAAGAGATTAAAGAATCGGTCAAGATATAGGCTGTATCAATGCTGTCCACCATATTGTATTGTCACGGTAAAATCAATGTTGCACCAAGAATTATACATTGTAATTAACAATAGATTTAAATAGACGCATACTTTTCTTTTGGCTCTGCTAAACAGGAGTGATAAATCATGAAAGCAGCCATCAAAAAAACGGATCTCAAACTCTTGTTCGAGTTCGTGAAGAACTGCAAGAGAAGCGACAGAGAAATAGCCAAAATTGTGGGAGTGTCACAGCCAACCATAACTAGGAAAAGAGCGAAACTAGTTGAGACAGGGTTAATAAGACAATTCACCGCTGTTCCCAGCCTAGACAAAATCGGATACGAAATAGCAGCATTAACCTTCACCAACATGAAAGCATCCGCCAGTGAGAGCCCAGAAAGCCTCAGGGACAAAGAACGAGATTGGGCTGAGAAACACGACGAAATAATTTTTGCCAGCGCAGGACTGGGCATGGGAATGGACAAAGTGATCGTTTCAGTGCACAAAAACTATACAGACTATCAAAAATTCTTAACAGAACTACGAACCTATTGGGCAGAACATGTCGTGAACATCCGATCATTCATCCTTAGTTTACGAAATGGGGAAAGAGTGACAAAGGACTTCTCGTTTGCTTCTTTGGAGAAAACCGCAAAAGTATCCTAGTGGGTCATGAACAATCAAAGAACCAGCCGAATGAATGAAGAGTTAGTTAACTACTGGTTACCATCATATTCAAATTTGAACGATTTAATAACTAACTGTAATCCACATTTTGAATCCATAACATTTTACTGGATCAACGGGAATACTTTTCATGTTGAGCCATGAAATCAAAAACTGTGTCGAATTGGCAAAAAAGAGCTTTGAAACGAGAGAAGAAACCTGAAAGATTGTTCAAGATCGTAGACAAGGTGCTGAAACAGATTTTTGGAGAACCCGCAACTCTATTTATATACAAGCATCTTGAGGAAAAACACTCACTTAAGCGAGAAGATATCGCAAATGAACTAGAAATCTTCACTGAAGGACTGGAAAAGTATCTTGGCGACTCAGGAACCTTAGTGGTACTAGCAACCCTTTTCAATAAAAGTTCTGAACTCAGGTTGAGAAAAGTTGAAGAAAGAGAGTTTTTGGAGCAACTTAAAGAACTGAAGAGAATCTCCTACAGGTGACAAGGAGAACCATCATTAAAATAGGGAAACAGCTGAGCTTTTAACTCAGTTTTATCGCAAATTCTCTTCAATCTTTCTAGACTATAGTCTGTGTAGCGTCCAGCTAGTATTCGCGCGCGAAACTTTACTACGGAAGGCATATACGTATCGTCTAAGCTTGAACGGAAGTTTTCTTGGGGCGAAGAATAGAAAAGATGCAATTAACTCCTGACCGGCAAAACTTCCAATTGAGCGTTTTAGGTAGAAGAAGGGGACAAAGAGCCTCAAACTAGCACAACCATTCGAAAAACAGAAGTTCTGGAACCGTAACATAATAAACTCTCATAAAGCCAACGAAGTGTAGAGATCATGTCGCGCACGCAATTACTTAAACAAATCTTCAATGCCCATTCCGTAGCCATCATTGGAGCATCAAGACGTATGGGGCATCCCAGCCACCTGGCTCTAATGGGATTGATAGAATCTGGGTTTGATGGCAAAATTTATCCTATAAATCCCTCAGCAAGAGAGATAGACGGCATAAAAGCGTATCCGAACATCAAATCAGTCCATGAACCCGTTGACCTGGCCTTCATCGCCGTTCAAGCGGCAAAAGTCATACCAATACTTAGAGAATGTGCTGAAAAAGGCGTTAAAGGAGCCATCATCAATTCAGCAGGTTTTAAAGAGCTAGGAACCAAGGAGGGAACAGAACGAGAAGAGGAGGTTAGTCGAATAGCCTCCTCCACGGGCATGGGAATCATAGGTCCCAACTGCGTAGGCTTTCATCGATCTTCAATGAGTACAATGCCTGGGCTACCTCAACCTGCAGAAATAAGGGCAATCCTAAAAGAAAAAGGAAACGTCGGAATGACTAGCCAGAGCGGCTGGTTCTGCGGATTTTACATTCATAGATGCGCATTGCGGGGGGTGCGATTCAGCACGGCTATTAGTAGTGGCAACGAGGCGGATTTCACAACCATAGATTTTCTCGAATATCTAGGAGAAGATGAAGATACAGAAGTTATAACCATGTATCTAGAGGGCGTGAAAGATGGGAAAAACTTTCTGAAAGTTAGCAAAGCAATAACGCCTGAGAAACCCATAATAATTTGGAAGGTTGGCTTGACGAAAGCCGGTTCCAGAGCGGCTTTTTCTCACACAGGAAGTTTAGCTGGTAAGGAGGGGATTTATGGTGCTGTTTTTCGTCAGGCACATGTTGTTCAAGCATTTTCAAGCAAGGAACTCATCGACCTCACTGTAGCTTTCTCTCTCTGTAAGAAACCTAAAGGGAACAGGGTTGGGATAATTTCCAGTCCGGGAGGCTTCGCTGTGGCCACTGCAGACGCTTGTGAGAGGTCTGGGTTAAACGTGCCGAGATTATCCGAAAAAACTTGCAAGGAACTTAAGAAATTCTTACCCCAATACTCTTCCACCTTAAATCCCGTAGACCTAACCATGACAGCCATCGAGAACCCCCAATTTTATCCGGAGTGCATGAAGATACTTGACTCTGACGACAAAATAGATTCCATGATTGTTGTCACAGGCGCCGGCGGCATTTACGATGAGTTTATAGAAAAGTCTGTTAGAGAGATCGAGAAGCCCGTTATGGTTGTGTTGACTCCCTACTGGACCGTAGAAACCGAGCCAAGCGCTTCGGCTAAAGCAGGAATACCTACGTACGCCTATCCAGAGGAGGCGGCTAGATCGTTGGCAGCGCTTACGCGATATGCAATGGTCCGTTCCTAGAACGGTCATTAACTTGATGAAGTGATGATGAAACTTGAGAGTTAGGGATTCCCAGTTTTCTGCGCGCGTGCGCAATACTATGACTAGATGGGAGACACGTATTCCCTGACTATTCCAGCCGTCAAAAGCACTATTCCTGTCCCTAAGAGGAAAAGCAACGGATAAATAAAGACTGAAATCATTTGCGCGTAGCTTATCCCTGGACTGAGCTGAGAACTGAAGAATACGGATATCCACAAGATGGCAAAGGTTGCCAGAAAACCCGAACCAAATCCTATTGCAAGACCGTTTACAAAAGAACTTCTACTTCCAGCCGTTACTACATCGGTTTCCACAGCAGACCCTCTCAAAACGACTCTTTGTGTTGCAAATTTATGTGTTCAGAATTAACAATCTTTATTTTAGATTCAGAATTAGATTCAAAACTTAAATCTTCATCAAACATCTCTAAACCCTATGAAGCCCACATACGTCTAGAATTTTCTTGATGTTCTCTCGAGCCCGCTCGTGCTTATAATTTCTCAAGGCGTTTATCAGCTCTTTTTCGTTAACTTTGCCTAGTTTCCTCTTTATTGTCTTTGCAGTTTGGCTTCCTATGAAAAGATACTGGCAGATGGATGTTACGTTTGAGACTCTTCTGTTGACGCTGGCGGTTTCAAAATCCACCAGGCGGGGGCGATCATCTGCGTCTACAATTATGTGTTTCGGCGCTCTACTCAGCTCTCCATGATCCAAGCCAGCTTCATCCAGCCTAAAACATTGCTCCAAAACAGCTCGCAAGACCCGACGAATTCTAGACCTCGTTCCTCTTCCCCTTAGGGCTTCAACCCATTGGGGGAGAAGCGTTCCTTCGATAAACTCCATGAGGAGAAAGTTATCGGTGACGTTGAGCAGTCTCGGTCCAACGTGGATGGCGTTTGCCCTTCTCAGCATCTCTGCTTCGTGTTGCATCCCAGCCCGGTCAGCGTCTACTCTACGAATTTTCAACGCGCCTTTCCCTGCATCAGTGTGGACTGCAACAACGATGCCCACGCAACCCTTCCCCAAAACTGGCACGTCAAAGGCCATTTTATCTCCGGTGAACTCCACGGCTTTAACTCCGAGTTTTTTTAATTCTTTGAGGCGCTTTCTCATTTCCTTGAAATCATATTTTGGATAGCATAAGACTTGGCCGTATCTCTCTTCATGAAGCCTTTTCAGGGGGATCAGTTCGTTTAGTCGCAAGGAAGCGCCTCGCGTTAGATATAGATTTCCGGAAAACAGTTATTAAATATGGTTAACTTTACCATTAACTTTAGGGAAGCTAGATTGGTGTATGATGAAGAGAACATTCTGCTCATGACGCCCGGACCAGTTGTGTTCCATCCCCGAGTCTATCAAGCCATGTCTAGGGTTGTATTTCATCATCGAACGCCGGAGTATAGGAAAACTTTCGGAGAATGCGTTTCTATGATGAAGAAAGTCATGCACACAGAGAACGATGTCTTCATCCTCACAGGCTCTGGAACATCCGCTATGGAAGCTGCCATCGCCAACTGCGTCTCTCCAGGAGACAAAGTGCTAACCTTGATAAGTGGAAAGTTCAGCGAGCGGTGGACAGAGCTAACAGAAACCTTCGGAGGCAAGTCTATTCCTTTAGAAGTTGAATGGGGAAAGGCAATCAAACCCGAAATGGTCTCCGAAGCCTTAGACAAGGAACCAGACATAAAATTCGTAACGATATGCCATAATGAAACCTCAACAGCAGTTCTTAACCCACTTCCGGAAATCGCCAAGATAACAAAGGAATATGAAAAGATACTCATAGTTGACGGCATCACGTCTGTTGGAGGCGACTACGTCTATCCAGATAAGTGGGGCGTCGACATTTTGATTACAGGTTCTCAGAAATGTTTGGGATGCCCACCCGGCCTAGGAATGATCATGGTGGGACCTAAAGCATGGGAAGTAATCAACAGAAGAGAAAAAATTCCCTCATACTATCTTAACCTTCCCGCCTACAAGGAATTCTTCGAAAAAAGTTCAGAACCCCCATACACCTCGGCCATATCGTTGATCTACGGGCTCCATGAAGCCCTTAGAATAATCCTTGAAGAAGGTTATGAGAACAGAGTGAAAAGACACAGGCTTATGGCTAAAGCCCTAAGAAACGGAATAGAAGCCCTCGGCCTGCAACTCCTAGCCGAAAAAGGATACGAATCCAACACCATAACCGCCGCAAGATACCCAGACGGAGTTGACGACGGTGCGTTTCGCGAGGCCATGCAGAAACATGGAATTCTGGTTGCCGGGGGACAGTCTCATCTTAAAGGAAAAATCTTTCGAGTGGCACACATGAATATCATAGCCGAGAGAGAAATTTTGCTTGTGCTAGCTATGACCGGCCTTGTTTTGAGAGAGCTTGGATTCAAATGTGAAAGTGGGGCCGGAGTCTCTGCGGCACAAGAAATATTCTTAAAAAATTTGAAATGACCCTCGCGACTTCATGATTGAAAATAGTGTAGATGAAGCAAACGTGTCCATCATAACTCTGCTTTCTGATTTCGGTTTAAAAGACCCCTACGTGGCAGAAATGAAAGCCATAATCCTCTCCATTCATCCGCAAACACACATCGTAGACATAACTCACGAAATTGAAAAGTTTAACATACGCATGGGCGCCTTTGTCCTCGCCTCGGCTACCCCATACTTCCCTGCAGGCACCATTCATGTGGCGGTCGTAGATCCAGGTGTCGGAACCAAAAGACGCCCCATAATCATTGAAACCAAGCGCAACTTCTATGTGGGACCCGATAATGGCCTCCTCATGCTGGCTGCTCAGAAGGAAGGCGTAGGTCATGTTTACCATGTTGACAACCCGCAATACATGCTTCCCCGAGTCTCAAGAACCTTCCACGGAAGAGACATCTTCGCCCCAGTAGCCGCGCATCTGGCGAAAGGAAGTCCTCAATCCGAGTTTGGACCAGAAATTCAAGACTATGCCCTTCCTGAATTCGCGAAACCACATGTAAGAAAGGGAGAACTGTTGGGAGAGGTTCTGCACATAGACGATTTTGGCAACATCGTCAGCAACATTTCAGCGGAGGACCTCGAAAAAATAGGCATATGTGAGGGATGTTCTCTTCGTGTCAAGCTTGACGGCAAGACATTGACGGTAAAACTTTGTTCAGCCTACGGCGAGGTTCCAGCTAAAACTCCGTTAGCGATAATTGGCAGCAACGATTTTCTTGAGATATCCATAAATCAAGGGAGTGCTTCCAGAACGTTCGAGGCGAAAATCGGCGATTCTCTTCGTGTCTCTTTGGCGTCCTCTAACTAAACTGTCTGAGAATCTATTCTTGAGCGGATGCTATTTTATACGCTTCAATGTAATCTTTCGCAAACCTTTCGGCATGCTTCTCTGTTCCTCTATGTTTCATGTTATATGTTCTTAGATGGTGATAGAACTCGTGGAGGATCACATAGGGATTGTGTAGTTCATTCAGGTTTGATACATGAATAGTCCTTTTTTTGGCGACGTAGCACCCAACGTTTTTTCTATGCCTCTTCGGCATGCCCACTTTTAATTCAGGTGTCATAACATTGTAGTACTGGCTGAGGGCCTTGAGGGCATCTTCCGGTTTTTTTGAAAGAATCAGATGCACTATTTTGGTCTTAAACAACTGTTCAGAGTTCAAAATTTTGACCCCTCTCATCTTTGTCTAAAATACGATTTTACGGCTTTTCGCCAAAGCGTAGCCAATTATCAATCCAGCTGCAAGTCCGCCGAAATGCGCGAAAACGTTAACGCCTCTACCAGCGGTCATCACCAAAAGCAAAAATGAAAATAATAATGCTCCTACGATAGATTGACCAAATGTTTTTCTCAGGTATATGACGCATGCGCCGAAGATTCCAAATATTGCTCCTGAAGCCCCCGCGGAAAGCGTTAACGGATGCATTAGTAGCAGAGTTAGCAGGTTGCCAGAGAGCCCGGATAGAAAGTAGATGAAGAAATATTCTTCCGGGTTGAAGAGTTCGTCGGCTCTAAAACCGAATATAAGAAGGAAAAACATGTTGAGCGAAAGGTGGATTATGTCTACATGGACGAAGATGGATGTCAAAAGTTGCCAGTACCCACCGTTCATAACATAATAATTGAATTGTCCCCACTGGTAAAGGACACTCCTGCTTGTTTCGATAAATGCGGCAATATCACTTGTTTCGATAAATCCGACAACCGAAGTGTAAATGTAAACCAATAAATTTGCCATAACCAAGAAACTGGTTGGTGTCAGTTTGGGCAGAGTTCTCATTTCTAAACCATCTTACTTCATACGAGTAAACCCTAAGCGTATATATACGTACCGTGTTAGATTTTTCTCGAACTTCCAATCTACCGCAAAATAAATTTTAAGGAGTCAGCATAGGTGAAGGCATGATACTGGATATCTTGCTTCCGTCGGTTCTCTTTCTGATCGCAGTGGCTATAGTCTTTCTCTATGCCAAGTTAGAAAAGAAAGTTGATTCCCTTCTTGGAGGACAGGAACTCCGCATCGGACACGCTGTTTTATTGGTAGCGGCGATAGGTGTCATGGTAACTATTCTGGTGTTTGTTCCCGAAATAGCTATGAGGGTTTTCTTCCTCTTCGCTTACTCCACGATTCTGTTCTTGTTCACGTATTTGCTTGCGCCAAAATGGTACCTAGCTGTTCCAATCCCGGTTTTGTTCATCGCCCTATACCTTTCTCCTTACTGGAACATTTACTTGTTTAATTTTTTCGCGATAATCTTCGCTGTCTGCATCTCGGTTTACATGGGAAGTTTATTTGCGTGGAAAACGACTGCTGCCTTCGTTGTCTTACTGACTGCAATGGATATTATTCAGGTTTTAATCACAGGCCATATGGTAACTTCAGGTGAAAAAGCCATTACACTAGGGCTACCAGTGGCTATCAGAGTGCCAACATTTCCATCTAAGGGACATCTGACTCTCGGACTGGGCGACGTCTTTCTTTTCGGACTTCTCAGCATTCAAACCACACGAAAATACGGCAGAAAATTTGGGTTAGCATCCATTGTATCGATGACCGTCGTCTTCTTCTTACTCCTGACAATTCTGCTAAACACGGGCGTCGAAAGTTTTCCAGCCACGGTTTTGGTTATCAGCGGCTGGCTAATTTCGCTGGGGGCAAGGTATCTCTATAAATCGCATATGTTTATGGGTGTTAAAAACGAGTAAAAACTTGGCTAAGAAGATGGTTCATATTTTGGTGTACAACTAGCCTAAAATAAAAACTTATAAGTACCTCATAAACCTCTAATGACTTCCTCTAGAATTGACTGAGGGAAAAATGAATATGGTGGCCTCAGAACAGATGGAAGCAACTGAAAGAAAATTTGTCGCCGCAGATTTTGAGAAATGTACTGGTTGCGGTGTCTGCGAACTCGTATGCGCCTTGGAAAGAGAAAAACTATTTGATCCCCGGCTTTCCAGAATAAAAGTTCTGCGTTTTCATCAACTTATTAATCTGCCCGTGGTGTGTAGGCTCTGCGAAGATGCCCCTTGCGTACCAGCGTGTCCTCGAGAGGCTCTAAAGCAGTCTGAAGAAACAGGCGTTATAGTCGTAGAGGACGAGAAGTGTGACTGCTGCGGTTGGTGCATTGAAGCATGTCCCTACGGCGCTATTGTGGTGCATCCAGAGAAAATGACGGTTATGATGTGTGATCTCTGCGAGGGCCAGCCCCAATGTGTGGAATGGTGTCCAGAAGGGGCACTAGACCTCCTAACGCAAAAAACATTTGATGAAAAAGTTAGAAAGGCTACAGTAAACAAATTAATTCCAGAAACCTGGAGATGATTCTCGTATGGCTCTTGACAAACTTAAAGAGTTAGGTTACAAACCCCGTAAAAAACCCGCAATTGAGAAGGAAGAAATTGAAGTCGAACTTGAAACCATCCTCAAAACGGTTGAAGACAGCGAAACCAGAAAACGCATCTTGAATCTTCTCGTCGAAGCCCTCTCCGAATCCGACCCCAGAGAAATTCTCATTTACGGCATGTACGTAAAAAAACACCTTACCCCCATGGTTCCCGCCATGCACAAAGAAAAAATTGAAAAAACCCTAGAATGGCTAAGCGCAGCCATTGAACAAATTGTAAAATCTGGACGCAAGTAAACGGGCAGAAGCTTAGGTGACTACGTCGGTTTTAGTCAAGTCTCTAAGCCTTGCTACGCCATCGATTTCTTTAATGAAGCGTCCAACGCTCTTTGGAACAAGTTCCTCCCAATTTTCTCTATTCAACATGCGTTTCCGTATTTCCGTGGCTGAGTAAATCTTCCGTTTAATAAAAGACACCGGTTCAACTTTGAAGCCAGCTTCGATGAAAAGTCGGCGGGTTAAAGGCTCGTTGGTGTAAACCACCTCAAATTTTGGAGAGTAGCCTACAATTTGGGAGACCCAGAGCATGTGTAGATGAACGTCTGGCACCGGAATGATCCAGTACCGTGACGACTGGATGCCCTCTTCTTCTAGGGCTCTTCTGATCAGGGTGATGCGCTCACCGGTGGTAAACGGGTTGTTTAGTCTGTGGCTATACTGGGAACTGCCCACTATTATAACAAGTTCGTCAACCTTTTTCAAGATGTTTTTGATAGCCCCTAGGTGTCCTTTATGAGGGGGCTGAAACCTTCCCACGAAGATTCCGCGTTTCACCGTGATTTCTTCCTTGTCGGAAACTTTATGCATAGTGGGCGTATATGAACTTTAATTTTTGCCTAGTTTTCTATTGGCACTGCTGATTGATCCTCAATGTGATCAAAAAGCTTTTTTGGTTTAAAATGAACCCCAAATGGGTGAAATTTTGGGCGAAAGTGGTAGCCTTGGACTTGGCGTATTCGTTGGTTTCATTCTGATGATTATACTTGGTTGGATTCCTGTTATAGGACCTTTCATTGCTGGCCTTGTTGCTGGGTTGATAGCTAGAGGCGGCGCTGGTCGAGGTGCATTAGCAGGCTTTATATCTGGCATAGTGGGAGGAATAATAATCGCTGTTATCTTAACAATAATCGGAACCGCTGCTCTTGGACCTATAGGCGGTCTTATCGGCTTCTTGGCTGGTCTTGCAGTAATAGTGCTTAGTCTATTCGGTGCTATCATAGCTCTCATCGGTGGAGCAATAGGTGGCTTAATAAGGCCATGATCACATAATTTCAACCCTTTTTTCAACTTTCTTCTGCAATAATAAAGATGCTGGAGGCTTTAGGCAAAAAACTCCTCTTCGCTTTTATTTTTCTCCTCCATCAGTCTAGCCTTTTCCGGAGGTATTTGATGGGAGACAGGGATAATTCTTTGTCCTCTACCTCAAGTCTTCTAGTCTCTTCGTAGCCTCTGTCTTCCCTCAGGAGAAGTCCCAGCTTAACTTTCTCTCCGAGTCCGTAGCCTCCGATGCTGAAGTCTGCGCGTACAACCCGGTGGCATGGGATCAACAGTGGAAACGGATTTGAGGCTTCGGCGCGTCCCACAGATCTGGGACTCCCTCCCGCAACTTTGGCTATGGCACCGTAGGTTGTTATGTATCCAACTGGAATCAGAGAGGTGTGATTGAGCACTCGTCTTGTGTAGCTGGGCAAATGACCCAAGGCTATCTTGAAACCGTAAGGCCCGTTGTCCTTTCCGTCGAAGATCGCTCTTAAAGTTTTCAGGAGCTCGGTTAAGAGTTGATTTGGGGTTTCTGTAACTTGAAATGGAACGTTGTAGGGCAAGTTTCCCAGCAAGTGGCGCAAAACTTCTCGTTCCCTTGGCGAGAAGGCTGTTGCAAAGACCCTATCCTTCTGTATGGCAGCAGCATACCACATGTTGTTTATTTCTTGATGGTAAACGTATATCATGCGAATTCCTCAAGTTGTCTTCTCTAGGGCTTCAAATTGCCCGTTGACGTTTGCCATTGTAAATCACATCTGATACGAAAACTTGTCAACCAAAGATTTATAATTTTACAACTAAAGGCGACGCTTGCGCTAATGGGTTATATGCTGGGTTCTTAGTTCTTCTTCTTTTAGGTTGAGAGTGCCTTTCACGGTGCCGTCACCTAG
>JACUTO010000238.1 GCA_014859755.1 Candidatus Bathyarchaeota archaeon | reverse complement strand
AATGCTTATATGAGTGTTCATTCATATGAACATTTTCTCATACATGCATAACGGTGATCATATGAAATACGATCTAAGCGAGACTTGTCATTTGTTTTTCTCGACGCTTTCCAATCCAACTCGACTGGGGATACTGGAACTTCTTAGGGAATCTCCGAGGAACGTTACTCAACTCGCTGACGCCCTCAACCAAGAACAGAGCATGATTTCCCACAACCTGAAGCCTTTAACCAGATGCGGTTTTGTTTTCGTTGAAAGGAAAGGGAAGGAGCGAATATACTCTTTGAATAGAGAAACAATGGAACCGATGTACAAAATAATTGACGACCACATGAAGAAATACTGCCCCGAAAATGGAAGTTGCCTAGAAAGTTGATGAGAGTTGAAAAGAACATTGTTAAAAATTGACCCTGTCGAATCAAACCGAGAAAATTCAGTATTTCAACTCTTCTTTTTGCTAAACAATGAAAACCAAGACATTGAAGTCGTCGAGGTCGAGGAGATCGATTTTACAGAAGTGAAAAACCGTCTGGAGAAGGGAGAATCGGTTTTCATCACGCGTAAACGCAAGCAAAAATCGGAACCGATTCTGGTTGCCAGTGAAGAAACGGTAGAGCCATGGTATTTTACTCATCTATGAGGAAGAAAAATATGGCTAAGCAAGATGCTGAGAAGAGAGATTTGGAGCAACAGGCGAGAAAACAGGCTTACGAAGAAGAGCAGCGGAAACTCAAAGCTAGAACAAGCAAGATCAGGCACAAGATAGCCGTGATAAGCGGCAAGGGTGGAGTCGGTAAGAGCACCGTGACGGTTAACCTGGCGATGGCGTTTGCCATGCACGGTTACGCTTATAGTGTAGGTGTCCTTGACGCAGACATAACCGGCCCGTGCGTACCAAAGATCATCGGTTTACACGGACAGAGGCTTCAAGCCGGACCTGCAGGCGCGTTTCCGGCGATGGGTCCCTTAGGAATCAAGGTGGTGTCAATGGACTTCCTGCTTCCAAGCGACGAAACACCAGTCATCTGGCGTGGACCATTAAAAATGAAGGCGATAAGCCAGTTTTTATCGGACATCGTCTGGGGAGAACTTGAATTTCTCTTCATCGACCTCCCTCCAGGGACCGGCGACGAGCCCCTGAGCATCATGCAGCTCATCCCCGAAATGGATGGCGTGGTAATAGTCACCATCCCCTCGGAGGTTTCACAGATCGTAGTTAAGAAGGCTGTGACCTTCTCTAGGCAACTGAACATCCCAGTCATCGGCATCATCGAGAATATGAGTGGTTTCGTCTGCCCAAAGTGTGGTGCCGAGATCGAAATTTTCAAAGTTGGGGGAGGAAAAAAGATAGCGGAAGACTTGAAGGTTCCTTTCTTGGGAAGGATTCCAATAGACCCCGAAATCTGCGAAGACTCCGACAGAGGTACGCCCTTTATAACCGAACATATGGATTCCCCTGCAACAAAGGCGTTTATGGAAATTGTTAAGAAAATCGAATTTTTCCTCAAAACCGAGAAAACACAACCCCAAAAGGTGATGAAAGAAGGAGGTAATTGAATAAAGGTGTCTGAGAAGCTAACGGAGGAACTCTTAGAGCTGATGAGAAGGTGCGGCTACTCAGAGAAGGTTATAGAATACTTCAAGAACAAAGTCAATATGGGGCGAATGGAGAACGCGGACTGGGTCTCCGAGCACACAGGTTCCTGCGGAGACACGTTGCAAATCTACCTGAAAATCAACAACGGCGTCATAGAGGACGCGAAATTTTTGTATGTAGGCTGCCCAGGAGTAGGCGCCTCCGCATCCGCAATAACCGAGATGGTAAAGAACAAAACCCTCGAAGAGGCGAAGAAAATAACGGAAAAACAAGTTTTAGAGAATCTAGGAGGCTTGCCGGAGTCGAAGCTAGATTGTG
>JACUTO010000237.1 GCA_014859755.1 Candidatus Bathyarchaeota archaeon | reverse complement strand
TAGGGTTAGTTGATTTAAGAAAATCGAACAATAAACTTTAATCTGCGAAGAGTGTTAAAAATTAAACATTAGAATGGCAATCGATGTGGGGGGAGGAAAACCACGCAGATAGAATCCCTCGAGAATGCCTTGTTTTCAGCGATAAATCCTCTCTTAAAAACGGTCATAAAGAAGGTTGATGTGGAATGCGAGCAAGACGGGAGTCTGCTGATAAAATCCCTAAAACGTTTCCTCGGAGAAGACGTTCATCTCTGCGGGAGCTGCGCCATTCTAGATCGTAGGATAGCGAATCCATTTTACCAAATCGGCGCCAGAATCATGCGATCGGAACCAAGGTTCATGAGGGACAGATTTCTAGATCAAGAATACGGTGAGGCCTGGCTGAAAGGATTCGCCCTAATGATGAAGGGAATCGAAAAATATGGCATACGCATCCCGTTTACTCCAGCAGGCCCCTTCGAAATCGTCTGGAACTTCACGTATTCCTGCAACCTCAGATGCAAACACTGCTACGAAGACGCGGGATTTCATCGACCAGAACTGACAACAGACCAAGCGTTTACCACCATAGACAAACTATCAAAGATCGCGAACATCGGTCTTCCGGCGCTGTCCTTCTCCGGAGGAGAACCCCTCATAAGAAAAGACTTCTTCGAAGTCGCAGCATACGCAAAAAAGAAAATACCATACATAAGCATCGCCACGAATGGCACCCTACTCACAAAGGACAACGTAAAAAAACTCAAGGAAGTCGGCGTTGACTACGTCGAGATAAGCCTTGATGGAGCAAGCAAAGAAGTTCATGACAGTTTCAGAAGAGTTCCGGGTTGCTTCGAAAAAACAATGGAAGGAATCCGCAATTGTGTGGACGAGAACCTTGACACATGCATAGCAGCGACCGCCCATAAGGAGAACTTAGACGAGATACCGAAAATAATAGAACTGGCACAAGACTTGGGAGCCAGATTTATGCATTTCAACTACGTACCCACCGGAAGAGCGAAGAAGCATGTCGAACTCGACCTAAGCCCAAAAGAGAGGCTTTCACTTCTAGAAATAATGGGAAGAAAAATCGTTAGCTTGTACTTGAGAGCAAAGGAAGAAGAACAAAGAACCGGAAAGACCAGCATAAAAACGGATAGATTCTTCAGCACTTGTCCACAATTCGCCAGTGTCGTAAAGAGACTCGCAAAAGAAGGAGGACACGATTTCACGGTCTCTGCCCATTACGCCGCCAAAAAGGGTGTTGAAAACGTTGCAAACTTCTTAGGAGGATGCGGAACCGGAAGGCTCTATGTGGGTTTGGAACCTAACGGAGACGTAAAACCCTGCGTTTTCTTTCCAACAAACGAAAACACGATACTAGGGAATATTTTGGAGGACGATTTTGAACACATCTGGGATAACAACGCGCTTCTGTGGAAGTTAAGAACAAGAGAAAAGCTGGAAAGTTACGAAATAAACGGACAAACAATCGGATGCGGAAACTGCGAAGATAAGTACATCTGCGGAGGTTGCAGAGCCAGAGCCTACGGCTACTTCAACGGGAATCTAAACGCACCAGACATCGGTTGCATCGATAACGAAGAACTATGGAAAAAAGCCACAAAATCGTTTCCCACTTAATTCTTCATCTTCGTGAATCTTGGCTTAGATTTTGAAGATGCCTTTCACATTGAGAAATCACCTTGTCAACCTCTTCAATTCGATAATTCGCGTCAACATCAGCAAGTAAACCCTTCTCTCTAAAGTAATCAACCACGGGCTTCGTTTTTTCACGATACACCCGTAACCTATTCTTGATGGCTTGAGGCGTCTCATCTGAGCGCTGATAAAGTCCCCCACCACAACGGTCGCATATCCCCTCAACTTTGGAGGGAATGTTTTCTACGTGGTATACGGCTCCACATTCCCTGCAGGTTCTTCTTCCACC
>JACUTO010000236.1 GCA_014859755.1 Candidatus Bathyarchaeota archaeon | reverse complement strand
AATCTAAATTCAACTTTTAACAGCGTCCAACAGCCTGTGCATGACTTCATATGACCCCGCGTAGTCAGGATTTACCTCTCTCAACTCCGTTTTAACGAGTTCCATTTTACGGGCAAACGCTGACCTGTCCTTTCGCCTCACCATGTTAAGCCATTCCTCAGATTTCTTCAAAAATAAACCTTCAATTTTCTCTATTTCCGGTAAATTCATTTGAAGACTTGTATAGAATTCTGTTTCTTCAGAAGCAACGGCTTCCGCCAAGGTCAATAACATTTTGTAACTGGCCCCCGCAACCTTTTTTGTTTCAAGAAAGTCAGGATAGTTCAGTAGAGTGTCGCAAACAACTAAACCGAGAAAGTGAGGAAGCCCTAAGACCACTGACATGAGTTCGTCATGTTTTCTCGGAGACATGATAAAGACGTTTCCCTGTCTTTCCTCCAACCAACTTTTGAATTCCCTAGCGAACAGTTTCTCTTCATCATTAATTGGCGTAAGAACAAAATTCTGATTTTCAATGCTTTTCACGCCGGGACCAAACACGGGATGGGTTCCCAACGTTATGCCAGTCTTTATGTATTCATGCATTATTTTGACAGGCCTCTCTTTGATTGAACAAATGTCCATGACAACCTGGTCTGGACGTATGTGAGAATGAATCTCTTTTACGACAGCTTCAAAGTTCTCTAGGGGCACGCATATTAAAACTCTGTCAGCCTTCTTAACAGCCTTTACGTTATCAGTGATTTCAACCCCGAATTCATCCCTTATTTTCAATAATTTTTCTTTACCTCTACTCGAAACTATTACGGAATCACCTTCCCCCAAGAAGAATCTTGTGAACCATCGACCCATTTTCCCCGCGCCTATAATTGCCACTCTCATTGTAGTGCCTCACAAATCTTCTTCAATCCTAATTCAATTTCTTCCTCTGACACAGTTAAAGCTATTCTAAAATATTCCCGGTAATCTCCAAAAGCAGTGCCGGGAGCTATGGCTACTCCGCTATCAAGGAGATTTAAGGCGAAACTCTCAGAATCTAGATTGTCATATTTAGGAAAAACGTAGAAGGGCGCATCGGGTCTGGAAAATCTCATCTTCGTTTTCGAAAGAATGTTACATGCTAAGTCTGCTCTTCGCCGGTAATCTTCTCTAATTTTATCTACAATCTCTTGTCTCAATTCCAACGCCCTTAAAGCCGCTTGTTGGACGAAAACCGGGACGTTTGTTAAAGTTATCTGGTTCAGTTTCATCATTTTTTCAGCTAGCTCCTGTTTCACGATGACGTAGCCAATTCTCCATCCTGTCATTGCAAAGGTTTTGGAAAAGCTTTTAACGAGTATGTGATCGCCATCAAAATCCAAAATGCTCTTTGTCTTAACGAAACTTATGTCAGAATACACTTCGTCAGATAGGATTGTGGCTCCTTTGTTGTTCGCTGTCTGAACGATTTCCTCAAACACTTTTTCATTAGCGACTTTGCTGGTGGGATTATTAGGATTATTAAATATTACTAACCTTGTTTTTTGATCCATTAAATCTCTGAGTTTTTCGACGTCAATTTTCCAGTTTGAATCAATGTCTGTCTTCAGAAATCTTATTTCCGCTCCAAGACTTTTTGCAGTTAATTCGTAGCTAGTCCAGTGCGGGGTTGGAATAACGACGTTTCCTCCCTTTTTCAAAAACAAAAACATTATGGAGAAAATTGCCCACTTTGAACCCGCGGTAATTACCACGTTATCCGCAGAAACATTGTGGATACTTGCTATTTCTTCTCTGAGTTTTCTCTCGCCAGCAGAAGAAGAGTATTTCGTCTTTCCTTGTTTCATGGCTTCGAAGGCTGCTTCAATTATTTCGTGTGGTGTTGGCTGATCTGGATCTCCCAGATTAAACTTTATTATCTTTTTTCCTTCGTTCTCAAGTTGTATGGCTTTTTCACTTATTTCGTACA
>JACUTO010000235.1 GCA_014859755.1 Candidatus Bathyarchaeota archaeon | reverse complement strand
TAACGATAGATTTACTTCCCAACATGGCGTGGAAATATCTACAGATGTTCGCGCGCGTCATTTATGCGTATATGGTATGAGACAGAGAAACTTTACTGTCTTTTTGCCGTTGTTTTTGAGCTGATGTTTCTCATTTGGAGGAATGAATATGGCATCGCCAGCTCTAAACTTTCTTTCTTCCCCCTCACCAACCGCAAGGCCCTCACCTTCTAGAATGAAGACCTCATGTTCCCAAGGGTGACTATGAAAAGGACTGTGGCCTCCGGTTTCCATCTCGAACAATCTCATTGCAAAGTTTTCAGCCCCCACCTCCTTCGTGATAAGCCATCTCACTCTTAGTTTTGAGGCATCTTCCTCCGCATCTTTCGCTTCAACGTCTTGATAATGAAAGATTTTCATCCTATCCACTTCTTCAAATCAACTAAGGAGTGGCAATTATTAAGCTTCGCGCGCGTATTTCACGTTAAAGTTGTGAAGACTCCAGATGAGATCAAAGGTTCGTGGAAGTTGGCTCTGAATACGTGTGCGCGCGTCATATTATTTTCAGAGCTTTTTACACATTTTGTAACCATCTATCAACCAGTGTACCATTGCCAGCGCGAAAATCATTCCTATTCTCTTTACGGTTTCCGAATTCGGCATAAACTTTTCTATAGCATTATTTGCAATCCATTCGACATCCCCTAGCTTGTCGACGTTATCATCCAAGAATTTCCACACCTGCTCATACATAGTCCTAGCCTCATCCAATATCTCCTTAACGTCAGGACCGCAGTACATTCCATAGTGACCAAGGCACATGCTTTCATAATCTAACGACTTCAATTTTTCAAGGGTAGAGACATACGTATCCGGGTCAAATGAGGGGGGCATGATGGCAGGTAGGCATGTTGTATCATCAGTTTTGTCTGCAACCGCGTCTGATACAAAGATATTCCTATTTTTAGAATCAAGCAGAGAAATAGAGTCAGGAGTGTGCCCAGGTGTACCTATAACTTGGAGCTCTATCCCACCAAGATCCACAACATCTCCCTCTTTTATCGGCTTCACACCCTTAATCGGCAGAAGGTGAGCTATTCCAAAGTCGTACCCGACCTTTGAAGGGTCTTCGAGGAGCGGTATTGCCTTTGGATGCGCCAGTATTTCCACTTCTTTGCCTGACATTTCTTCGAGAAGCGCTGGCACCGCCTGGTGATGATCCCAGTGTGAGTGTGAAATTATGATGTAATCAACTGGTAGCAAACCAAGATCTCTTAGCGACTTGATAATTCCCTGAGCTTCGGAAGAGGTCCCACCGTCAATCAGGGCGGTTTTTCCACCCTTTACCGCAAACATGCTGGTAATCTTCGCAATTCCAAGCATGTTTATATCAATCAGATAGGTGTTTTCATTTATTTTACCAGGTTCTACTTTTTGTTTCATAAAACATACCGCCCTCTTATCTCCATAAAGAGATTTAGGCTTAGGCTTTTCCCAGAACGCTTCCCAGGTGAGCGGGCTGCACGAGCTGGGAATACCGCACAAGATAGCCCTTTCTAACCTTTGGTTGCTTCGGCTTCCACGACTTTAGACGGTTTCTTAGCTCTTCATCGGTTAACTCTACGTTCAGTTTTCTCTTCGGAACATTAATTTCAATCAGGTCTCCATTCTTTAACACGGCTATGGGTCCGCCGTCAGCTGCTTCGGGAGACACATGGCCTATGCAGGGTCCTCTGGTGGCTCCTGAAAACCTTCCGTCGGTGACTAGGGCGACTGACTCGCTTAGGCCCATTCCAGCTATAGTGGCTGTTGGAGAAAGCATTTCCCGCATTCCTGGCCCCCCCTTCGGTCCTTCGTAACGGATAACAACCACGTCTCCTTCCCGAATTTCCTTGCTCAGTATGGCTTTCATGGCTTCCTCTTCAGAGTCGAAAACCTTAGCCGGACCTTTGTGGACAAGCATTTTAGGTGATACGGCCGTGGCTTTTACCACAGCA
>JACUTO010000234.1 GCA_014859755.1 Candidatus Bathyarchaeota archaeon | reverse complement strand
AATGGAATTGACGTCACGGAAAGAGATAGTCAAATAGTTGTGGTTGAAGGAGGAGAGGAAAGCTTTGAGGTTTGTTCTTCCCACAGAATCGGTGTCAAAGTGGATTTGTCACGGGAATTGAGGTTTTTCATCAAAGGAAACAAGTTTGTTTCCTAGAGTATTAGTAAAAGAGTGCGTACAAAATATGTAGGATAATGCAGTCATTAGAATTGACAGTTTAGTTGGCACGAGTAAATGCCTAGATATATGTTATGAACACTACTTTCTCGGCGCCCGAGCTTGACCAAAACAATAACGATAAGAGATGAAGTTTACAAGAAACTGTTAGCTGTTAAAAGGGAAGATGAGAGTTTTAGCAAACTGTTTGAAAGATTTCTGGAAGGCATGAATGCTGTTGAGATTTTGGTGACGTTTAGGGGATGCGTTGAGTTTAGGGATAAGGAGAAGATGTTTTTGGAAATCAATGCTTTGAGGGCTAAGTATGAGCTATGATAGGTGTTAGTACGACGGTAATTAGTACGTTTCAATGTTTAGTTCAGGTATTCTTTTGAAGTGTTCAACGTTTCGAGTTACGAGTGTCAGTTTGTACTGCAGTGTGGTTGCTGCTATGATAACGTCGGCGAGGCTGATGCTCTTGCCCTCCAAGGCTAGTGTAGCATCTATTTCTGCAGCTATTTTGGCTACTTCGTATGTGTAGGGCAGAATCTCAAATCTAGCCAGCTCTGCTTCAGCTCTCTTTAGCTTCGATTTCAACAACTCCCTGTCATGCATGTAAAGATAATATACTCCTCGCAAATATTCGTGCACAGTAACTACCGAGATGGCTTTGAACAAGGCTTCAGCATCCACTTCTTCAGCCTTCCTAAGGGCACCTTCATTCCCGTTGACTAGATCTATTAGAAAGGATGTGTCAAAAAGCTTCAAATCCAGCACCAGGCTAGTCTAGCAACCGTCTTTTTCTTTCCTCGTCTATCTTCTTTTGACGTTCGAATGCCTTTACAACTTTTTTCCAGTCTTCTTTGTTGACCGTGCGTGAACCTGCGATGTCGCTTAGTCTCATTCCTTTTCTTAAGGACCTGCGTATGACATCGCTGAAGCTCTCTTTTGGAAGTTTGGATTTTACAAGTAGATCATAAACATCATCGGAGACAGCTATCGTTTTGGCCATCTTAAACACCACTAGTTTCTATATATGCATATCAATATAAATAAATGTTCCCTCAAGCCCTCACATGGTTATTCACTTTCGAGCTTTGCTCGGTGATTCTAAGGTAGCCGCCTTGGTTTTCCCAAACCATCTCTGCCTTAACAAGCTCATTCTCTTCTTAAGGTAAAGCTAAAAGAATTGTCACCAAAACGACATTCAACAATCTTGAAGAGGTCACGTTCATAATCTACATCACCTCCTTTCTCCTTTTTAACCGCACAATGTATTGCAAGCTGAAATCAAGATTTCAGGAAAAATCTTCTATAAACAACACAAGGAGCAAGCTCGACATTCCGAGTGTGGAAAGAAGTCTTAACACTAACACACTAGTTTCTACATCGAAAATTATAGGGGGTAGGCACTTCAAACTTTGCGCGGAAAAAATGCAAACGAGACCCCCACTTGTAGCGGGACAACTTCTTATCAAGAGCAAACAAGTTTATCTAAAATCTTTATTTGCGGTTTATGACTATCTACATCATAAAAAGCTCTTAAAATGTTGAAGAGGATAGTTAAATGGTTAGCCAAGAATCCCAAGTTCTTCTTCGGCTCCGCGAATCTGGAGTAACCAAGACTGTTGGCTTGATAGCGGACACGCACATACCTGTTAGGGCTAGAGAGATTCCACAAAAAGTTTTTGAGGTTTTCGATAAAGTGGACTTTATTATTCACGCAGGCGACCTAGTAGACCTTTCTGTTATTGACGATTTGGAACAGCTTGCACCTGTTTTGGCTGTTTACGGAAACATGGACGGACCGAAAATCCGAGGGAAACT
>JACUTO010000233.1 GCA_014859755.1 Candidatus Bathyarchaeota archaeon | reverse complement strand
AAGCTGACAACCGAATACGACGTGAAAACGATGTCAGAACTCGAAGCCTATCCCGCCATTGAAATTCAAGGGTTTAAAGATGAGTCCAGAACCTTTGGCTCAGTGAAATGCTACCCTGCCATAATTAACAACAAAGAGAAGGGCGCGGTTGTTTATGCCCTGCGAAGCCACTACAACACATCCGTGCTGGAGATAATTGCTCCAGTATTTCTGCGAGGTCGCCTGAAACTGAAAGATGGAAACAAGGTGAAGGTGGAAATTCTTACTCTACCATGACTAATTCAAAATCGTTTATCTATGCTTCATCTCTTAAACGATTCTACGATTTTCCTCATGATTTTTGAGGAACTGTTTAACTCCTTCTTTCCAAATCTTCCAATTTTTGCAACCTGAACGTTGAGCTTCTTTTCTGCTACGGCTTTTCGTACTTCCCTTTCTATGCCGCCTTGGTCGTGTCCCACGGCTATTACGTCGGGGTTTATCTTTTCAATAACTTTGTCTATGCTGAAATCTTCGAAACCCAAAATCGCCTCGTCCACTACCTTCAAAGATTCAACAAGTGATCTTCTTTGGTCTTCTGGCATTACAGTCTTTTTTCCTTTCCTTTTTTCAACGGTGCTGTCTCTAGCCACGATAACGATCAACTCCGCGTTTTTTCCTCCGGCTTTCTTAGCTTCTTCCAGATACTTCACATGACCGAAATGAAGCAGATCAAAGGTGCCTGAAGCTAAAACAACCTTTTTCTTCCCTGCTTTACCTACCATGAGAACTCCACGGCTCCCAATAGTCGTAGGGCATCTAATAATCCCTCGCAATAGGCAACCGAAGCAAGGCTTGTTTCAAGCTTACTTCTCCTCTGATAATATTTGGCGTCTTCCAAATAACGTTTAGCGGTTTCTATGACGTTTTCTATCTTCCCTTCGTTAAGGTGCACGGAACTTGAAACACGCCTTACTTCACCGAAGACTCGCTCGGTGTTGCTAATGTATTTTGACACCATTTCCTCCAGGGTCATTTAAACCTCTCCCTTATCTGCTCAGGCGCCCCTGCTAGGGTGATGAGGGCCTCGGCCTCCATGAAATGGAGCTTAGCTGGAAAAACTAGGGTGTGGGGAGGATCGCCAAAGTCGTGGTTCATTACGTCTCCCACATAGCCTGCTTTGACCGTGGGATTGTCAGAGCCTGCCCTTGCGACGCCTAAAACTAGAGTGCTTAACGTGATTACATGGGCTTTCTTTCGTTTTTCCGTGTCTAAAAGTGACCGTAGTCCCTCTCTGATGGTCATGTATCTCTGCTCCTCAGCTCTTATATCCAAGTAACACAAAGTGTGAAGCCCCATTACCCGGTTTTCCAAAATCACCTCGTAAGGAGTCTCAGAGACAAAGCCCTTCTCGGGAAACGGGATGGTCACGCTTCTTCCATACTTGTAATTCTGCAAGCCTGAAAGCCCAACGACCGCCGAAACAATGGAAGCTCCGTGGACAACCCGGGTTTTAATTCCCTGCTTTTCCGCACGAATCCGCAAATCCACG
This sequence comes from Candidatus Bathyarchaeota archaeon, assembly GCA_014859755.1. GTDB lineage: Archaea > Thermoproteota > Bathyarchaeia > Bathyarchaeales > Bathyarchaeaceae > Kmv02. The sequence continues at coordinate 477 of JACUTO010000233.1, read as the reverse complement.
TGAGTTGTCGCAATCAAGGGATCTCCCGGAACTAGAAAAGCAGCCTTTCCCTTATTCGCTTCCTGCAAGATAGGTTTCCCATCCTCTTCCTCTAAAGTTCGTCTCGAAACGATCTTAATTTCTTTTCCAGCAATTTCTTCGAGTTTTTGAACAGACAGTCCGGGCATCACGCTCGTGTAAAACTCCGCAAAAACCGCGTTTGCCTCTCTTATCTCTTCAACCCCGCGGAGAGAAATATCCTTCTCGTCAAACAAGCCCAAACCTACGAAGACAAGCTCGCCCAAAACCCTCAACTCCCAGTAACCTACAACACTTCGGCAACGAAAGATATTAGGGTAGCTATGCCTACAAAACTAGAAGGATAATCGTCGGAGCGGGCCCGTAGCTCAGCAAGGTAGAGCGGCGGACTAGCCGCACGGGACTAGGTTGAGGCTCTTAACCCGTAGGTCCCGGGTTCAATTCCCGGCGGGCCCGCCA
>JACUTO010000036.1 GCA_014859755.1 Candidatus Bathyarchaeota archaeon | reverse complement strand
CCGACTGAAAGAATACGTGGATGACATTGTGTACTGCCCTTATTTCGAACCAAAGCCATTAGTAGCAACAACGCAAGTCCAATAGGCTAGGAAGAAACCTTTTCGTCTTTTCTTAGTTTCTTTTCAAGGAGATCATGAACCCTCAAAAGGTGACCTCGCGCCATCCACGTTTTCTTGTGGGCTTCATGAAGTTCGTCTGCTTCAAAGCTGTTTTTTGCTTCTTTAAGTAGGTCTTGTGCAGAGATTAGCAAGGGTCCCGTTTCAACTTGTTTTGGATGGGGGTTAAGTTTCCATGAGGAACTTTCGGTTTCATCTTGATGCGTGAGAGAGAAAAGGAAAAGTGCGTATTCTAGGTCGGATGCCGCTCGCCAAGCAAAGTGCGCAACTTTCTTTTCATCCTTTTTTGCAAGGGCTTCTATGGAGTCTTCAAGATAGGCTATCGCGGACGTAATGGCTTTGAAGATGTTTTCCTGTTTCATTTTTTGTCCCGGGTGTGTCAAGGGGGCTACAAGGTTCTATGGCAGAAATTATACCAAAGCCCACTCTTTTAAACTCTTCTTCTGTGAGAAGCAGTTCGTTGAGGAAGCAACAGATTTTGGCTGTTATAGAACTTAACCGAGACTATACGCATATCCTAGAAATCTTGTTAGAAAATCGTCTTTACGCTGAAAGAATTTTGAAGGTTCTGGTAGCACACGCTTTTTCCTATCAGGCTGAGGGTGTTTATCAGTATATTCCTGCAGGAATAGTAAAGCATATCCGGTCTTCATGACTAACCAAACGCGATAATTGATTTTTAGAAGCAAACATTCTCTCGAAAGTTTTAAGTGAATGCGCTTTAAGCTTCTAGTTTAAAGGTGGGAAAATCACGTGAACGACAAAACTTTGGGCATCCTTATCTTCACACTTAGCGTACTTGCCATGATTGGATATTTTTGTTGGCTTTTCCTAGCGCCAGAAGACATAGTTATCTTGGGAAAACCACTTAGTGAATGGGCGTTAATCGTTCCAGTCATGATAATCGTTTACGCCTTTCTTTTCATTGTAGCATGGATCGGCTGGGCTATGGCTTCTACGCCACCGCCTCTACCGCTCACCAAGAAAACTTCGGAGGAGGAAGAGGAAACTGAAAAAGAAGAGTAAGCTGGTTATTTCTCTATAAACACCCTACTTGCACCAGCTTCCTTCTCCACGCGAATAACATGTTCCGCCTTTTCCGCAAATGCTTCACTGTGAGTCACAGCGATTATTTGTTCGATGGCCTTCAAGCGGGAAATAGCTTCTGCCAACCGGTCAACAGAACCGTCTTCCCTTCCTAAACTCTCTGTTGGCTCGTCCAAGAGAAGCATGTAAAGCCCATGTCCTGTTCTCGACTGCATAATCAACTGACCTAGACCTATGCGGTAGGCGAAGGCGAGTAGCGTCCGTTCTCCACCGGAAAGGTTTGAAACTTCCCTTTCGTAGCCCTCTTCACTGCTGACTAGTGGGGTATAGGTCTCGTCGATCTTAACGATCAAAGCTGGTCCGGTGTCTCCAACGAGGCTATCTATCTGCTGTTGGACAGTTCGTTCAAGATATGTGACAAACTCGCTTCTCAGTTTGGGTTGAATACTTCTATAGGCTCCCCGGATACTGTCAACGATCTCAAGGAGTTTTCCAATTTTTCCCATTCTTTCAATTTTCTGTTGAGCATGGTCTAACCGTTCTTTTAGGTCATCCATCCTTAACGCGATGTCATCTTTTCTTCTTTCTATCGTCTCCAAACTAGACTTGGTTGCAGAGTATTTCTCGAAAGCAGCGTCACGAAGTTTTCGGGCAGTTTCAAGTTCGGTGACATCAAATTTTGCTATCTCTGCGCGGGTAGCGGTGAGTTGGCTTCGTAGCTTTTTTTCCTGTTGCTGCGCATTTTCAGACTCTGCTGAGAGTTTTTTCAAAGTTTCTTGCTCTTCTGAGACTCGTCTCTTCATATCTTCAATTCGTGGAATAAGCGGTTGCAGATTGGAGACAACGAGATTGACAGTACTGTGTAGAGTTTCCAGTTCATCAAGGTTCTTTTGAAGTTCTGACAACTTTTTTTCGCGTTCAACGTTTTCCTCTTGAAGACGTTCAAGGAGACCTTTCTTGTAGTCTCCAGTGAGGTTTTGAAGGCATAATGGACACTTGTTTTCGGTTGTTAAGCTTGAGATGCGGTTTTGAGAAGTTACTATTTCTCTTTTTGTAGCTTCTTGTTCGCCGGCTATGCTCGTAATTTGATTTCCAACCGTGAAAAGGTATCTTCTCAATTCTTCAATTGTTTGATCAGGACCTAACTTTACTTCTTTGAGTTTGTTTCGTTGGGACTTCTCTTGTGTCTCCATCGTTTTCAAGCGCTCTTCCAAGTCATGGACGAGGGTCTTCTTCATTTCAATTTCGTTAACTAGTCTCGCGGATGTATCTTCGATGTTGGCAATGTTTGTCTGCAGTTGGATTTCCATCCCTCGCAGCGCTTCGGTCTGTTTTCTCAATTCCTCAAGACTCTCAAGGCGAGAAGCCGCTTCTTTAAGAGTAGATTCTGCTTGGGTCAGGTTTTCACCCAAGTCTTGGATTTGGTTTTCAATGGATGAGAATTCCTCGACTGTCTTATTGTACTCGGCCTGAAGTCTGTCCACTCCGACTACGTCTGCGTCTCGTTCGTAGACTTCTTTTTCAACTTTGTAGTCTCTTTGAAACTGAGCTAAAACGCTCCAGGCAACTTCATAGTCGGAAAGCCCGAATAGTTGATCCAGTTTCGTTTGGCGTTGCCGTGGAGTTACATCTAGCAGTTCCTTAAGATGCTCTTGCCGCACCCAAACAACTTCTCGAAAGAGATTTTTGTCGAGGCCTGTCAGAGCCTTCAACTGCTCGGCAACCGCCTCGTTTTTCACACTTGCAATCAACTTGCCGTTTTCATAAAATTTGAGCTGTTCCATGTCTTGGCTGATGCCTTTTCCATGCCTCCGTAGGGCTCTATGAAGAGTGTAAGTTTTCTCGCCGTGAACAAAAGTTGCGGTTACTTTCCCGCCATCTGCTCCTTCTCTGAGGAGGTATCCATAGCTTCTGCCCAAGGGATCTCCGAAGAGGACGAAATCGATGGCGTAGAGGACACTTGACTTTCCGCGTCCCAGACCGCCGACGAGGCAGTTGAATCCCCTCGTAAAGGGAATCGTTGTTTTCGAGTGGGATCTAATTTTCTCTAGCTGCAAAGATTTAACTCTCAACCAAACTCCTCCAACACTCCCTTCACTTTCGTTTCTTGTTTTCCCACCAACGGACCAAGGAGGTCAACGGCGAGTCTCGCTATTTTTTCAGCCTCCCGAGGGTAACGTTCGGAGAAAATTTCGAAAAAGTATTCGAAGGCTTTTGTTTTGAGGTCTTTCAATCCACCCTCGAAGATGGAGCGGATTACTTCCTCAGAAACTTCGGTTTCTCTTAGCCGAAGAACCGGGTGAACAAGGAGAGCCTTTTCAGCAGCGCTTCTTATCTTGGCGAGGTCAATTTCTCCGCGTCCAGCTTCAGCGAGCAAAACGCCACGGATTATGGGAACGATAACAGCTCCAGTTTCATCAGCCTCCTTCACGAGTTGTACCGCCGTTTCAGTTATTTTTGTGGGAGTCAAACTAGTGTAATCACGGTTCAAAATAATGAAACGACGCGGAGTTTCAAGCTTGATGCGATGAAGTTTAGGAACTCCTTTTCCGTTGACCTCAACATGGTAGAAACCCTTCTCAGTTTCGGCGTCCTCGTAGCTTACGGTTTCAGTGCAGCCGCTGTAGACTAGGAGACCATTTTTGAAGAGAAATTTGTAAGGTTTATGAATGTGCCCGCCAGCATAATAGTTGAAGCCCTCGGGAAAGAGTTCTGGCCGGGCTTCGGCTTCCATTTGGGGAGGCTTAAGAGCGGGAATATCTAAAGCCATGTGGAAAACAAAGATGTTGAAAACAGAAGGATCAGGCTTCAACTCGTTCTGTTCCAGAAAAGCAGGCAACTCTTCTTCAGTTTTTCGTGGAGTTCGAAAGTTGGGAATGCCGTAGACGTAACAGCTTTCGTTCCTCCAAGAAGCGCCTTCGTGGCGAGGTAAGTAATGAATCAAACCAGCGCTATCCAGCGGATTAAGAATTGTGCCAGTGATCACGTTGGGAGCGGAATCGTGGGAGCCATCTACCGCTAGGACGGGTATTCCAGCGTCTCTGAGTTTTCTAAGGTTGGTTATGGCGTTTTCGAGGGTGACATTTGAGGGACGAGCGTGATGGAAGATGTCTCCCGCAATTATCATGAAGTCAGGCTTCAATTCGATGGTTTTGTCCACCACCTCCCGGAACGCTGCGTTGAAGTCTTCGCGACGTACATCCAGATTATACTGGGCATAGCCCAGATGCAGATCAGCCGCGTGGACAAAACTGAAAGGTTTAATGGCGCTTCCCTCCTCTCTTCATCACCCACCAACTCTTCAACTTTAGTGGATAGAATTACCTTCTTAAAAGTATAAGAGTAGGACGAACATAATGTTGTCGGAGACCTGAGTTTGAGGCGAGAATATCCTACGCAGCCCATTGTGGGTGTTGGAGCGGTCATTGTGCAGGATGGAAAGCTTGTCCTTGTAAGGAGGGGGGTTGAGCCTGATAAGGGTAAGTGGAGCATTCCGGGAGGAGGTGTGGAATTGGGAGAAACTGTTAGAGACACTGCGGTCAGAGAGGCGAAGGAGGAATGCGGTTTAGACATTGAGCTTGTTGGAGACAGACCCATGGACGCCCTTGATAAAATGGTTCCAGACGAAAAGGGACGCCTCCAATATCATTACGTTCTGCTGCAGTTTCTAGCCCGACCAAAGGGAGGAACCCTGAAGCCTACCAGTGACGCAACAGAAGCCAGATGGGTTCCTATAGAAGAAGTGGAAAAATACGATCTGACAAACTCTCTTCGTTTATTCTTGAAAAAACACCGAAAGGAATTGGAAGGATTCTAATCCTTATCCGTGAAGAAGAGTCTGGTTTGCCCCATTGTTTGCACATCGAAGGCTCTCACCTTTACTACCATAGGGAAATCTTTCACCGCTTTTCCAAGAACGAGGCAACGATGCGGCGGAAGACCCTGGGCAATGGACTTCACAGTTTCGGAGTCAACTCTCGCCGCTCGTGATACGGTTTCGAGGTCGCGTTCGTTGGTGAAGTTGAAAAGGAAGATGTTGTCGGCTTGACGATAGATGTTTTCTCTTACGGTGTCAGGTTGATTGGTCACGAAGGTGGTGAAAACTCCGAAGTGCCTCATCCTCGTAACGATGTCATTCCAGTAGGTTTCCCGCAGATAAAGATGAGCCTCCTCAGCAAAGAGAAAAACAGCCCTTATCTTCCACTGGCTTAGAAGTTCCACAAGCTTTCCGAGAGTATATTCTACAACAATCTGGCGATCAACCGACGAAACATCCCGCAAGTTTAAGATCAAAGCTCCGCCTTTTCGAATTTCTTCAAAAAATTCTTCGAAGGTCATTGCTTTTGCAACGTTGTCTGTGAAAAAGCCGGAGTTTAGCAGGCTATAGTAACGGGAGAAGAGGGCATCTCGCACGTGTTGATTACACTTCCAGTTCCTAATGGCCTCGCCGAGTTCTTGGAGAGTAAAGGCCCGTCGCTGCTGCAGAGATTGCCATATGCGTCGAAACTCTCGAGTAGAGGTTCCGGGAAGATCAAGGGCGTGAACTAGGATGTTTAACATAACTTTTAGGTCCATTTGGGCCAGTGATACCTTGAGGTTAGCTCCGGGGGTAAGCACGTGGACTCTGTCGTGATACTCGTTCTTTTCCCCGTTGGAAGAAAAGCCTAGGTTGGTGTATTCGCCGTTTAGGTCAAGGACTACAACTTCGGCTCCGTGATCGATAAGACCTAAGACGAGGAGTTTGGAAAGGTGAGATTTTCCGGTTCCTTTCTTTCCGGTGACTATGTTTAGTTTTCCGTCGAGATCGTGAGCATTAATTGTGAACCGAGACGCCTCTTTGGTTTCGCCAATGTTTATGGGAAGATTCCCGTTGTCCCTCATATGAGTTAGTAGAGAACTGATGGGAAATTTTTTGATCCCAGATTTAGAGCGGGAAGGAAGCCATGAAACATTCACACCCAGCTTTTCATTCTCAATAGTTCCTCGAATTTTGCATAAAAGCATCCACGCATCTTGAATATGATTTATGTGCGATGACACTTCTAAGGGATCAAAAATTTCTCCATAAACGCACTCTTCGGTTGTGGAATCTCGAAGAAGCTCTTCAAGAAGACCCGGGACGCTGGCGAATTGGACGTCAATTACCTGCGCGATCAACTTTTTGTTAACCCTAGGGTCTTCTATGAGAAGGTAGTCGCCCTTTTCAACGTTGTCGCTGGGAAAGCTAAGAATTTGAATGGTGTTACCCTCTTTTTTATAAAGCCGCACTACTAACCCTCATAATCTTTTCCAAAGGGCCCGAAAAGTAGCCGACGTACGTTTGGTCTTACAATTATTCTGAGCCCATATTGTTGAGCTATGAAACGTTGAATGCCTATTACTTCGGTGGCGGTGAAGGTTGAAAATATGTGGGCTAAGCGCAGGGTTTCGGGATAGCTTTGAATGAGAAGGTCGCTTCCGAGAAGCTTTTGCACGGCTTCTATTCCCCGTTCCAGCGGGACCTTCTTATCAATGTCCAACCTGAAGGAGCAGACTCCCCGGGTTAGTTTTGCGACATAAACGTTTCCGAGGGTAAACACGGGGCCTGATGGAATGGGAAAGCCGTTTATTTGAAGCAGACACGGCGGCTTAGACTTTTCTGCTAAATCCGTTAGTCGGTGACCTGAAAGCCTCAAGTTGGTTGTTTTGGAGAAAGCCAAGACGGTGTTAAGGCGATTTCTAGCGATTTCTAAGAGTTGGGATACGACGTTCACCGGGCTGTCGGCGGTTCCGGCTGTTAGGGAACCATCCCACAAAATGATGCTGTCATGTGCGGAACAGGAAATGCCCAGTTGAAGCCAGCGTTCAAGCAGATTGCCGATTCTAGTCTGCATGTTAATTAGACTTGGAGCGCTGGCGTCTGCTGAGACTTCAAAGTAATAGTGCCTAAACAGATTGTAGATTTCCTTCTTGTTTTCTTCTGTTATATGGAAGGGGAATGGCCCAAGGCGGAGGTATTTGTAGCGGCTTTTTTCTTTCCAGACGATTGCTCCTCTTATTGCGCAGAGTATGCCGGTTTCGGTTTCGCCAATCTTTATGCTTGAAATGTCGACGGCAGCAACTGGTGTGTCACCTAAAAGGGGTTTTAAGGGAATTGATTCTATTGTGAACGGGCCATGAGTTCCTAAAACTGGTGTGGCATCTTCAAAGTTTTCTGTTGCAGGTTGGTTGAAGGCCATTTCGTCGGGTTGAAAATATTCGCCCTCCATGTTTCTCATTGATCTGAGGCTTAGCTCGATGAACCTCTGTGGAAGTTGCAGATCTTCTAGGGATTGTGGAAAATTATATCTTGGTGTTGTTGTATAGTGTAATTGTTCAATCAATAGATTCACCAATAGTCAGTAAGACTTAAGTTGGGTATTTAAATGTTGTGCATGAACAACATGAACAATTCAATACACAACAAGGCGATACGATGACGGAAGAAGAAAAGAAACAACCGATTCGAGTTACAATGAAAATAGGAGATATGGAATTTAATATCGAAGGTACGCCAGACCAAATAAAGGACGCTCTTGAGAATATCTTGCCAACCGTTACAGAATTCTTGAAAGAAGGGGGACTTGCATCAGAACGCGCTATGCTAACTGCCAGAGCAGAAACATGTAAGGGTCTCATACAAAAGCTTTGGTCAGAAGGATGGTTTGCGTCTCCCAGAGGACTAGGAGACGTGCACAGCGAGATGGCACGCAGAGGTTTCCATTATGACCGTACGGCGGTGGCACACGCGCTTGTTGATTTAGTCAAAGAAGGGGTATTAACTAGAGAAGGGCGACCGCGGCGTTATCGTTACGCCCAGAAAAGGCCACCGAGCCGTTAAGAAATGGCTTTTGGTTAAGGCTCCTAGCGATTCGTAAGATATCGTTCGAGTCTGTTCATCCCTTCAGAGATATTTTCAATCGAGTTAGCGTAGGAAAATCGAATATACCCTTCTGCGTTACGCCCAAAATCAACTCCGGGGGTAACCCCAACGCCTGCCTTCTCCAAAAGTTCAAAGGCGAATTTCAATGAATCGTCTGTAAACTTCTTGGCGTTTGCAAGGACATAGAACGCACCAGCAGGTTCAACAGCTACACCAAACCCTATTCTCTTAAGGCGCTCAACTATTAGCTTCCTACGCTTGTTAAAAATCTTAACCATACGTCTGACATCCGGACCAGCTTCTTTTATCGCGGCGATGCCGGCCCACTGGCTAATAGTGTTGGCGGCGATGAAGAAATTCTGCATCAACTTTTGCAACGGGCGCACACATCTTTTCGGAGCGATGACGTATCCTAGGCGCCATCCCGTCATGGCGAACCGCTTGGAGAAGCCGCTTGCGACAAAGGCGTTGTCCGTGAATTCCAGTATTGAATGCGCCTTCCCCTCATATGTGAGACCATGATATATTTCGTCTGAAACCACCGTGGGACCGAGCTCAGCAATTTCGCCCGTGGTATTAGCGTCTAATACATGTCCCGTGGGATTCGCGGGCGAGTTAATCATGATAGCCTTTGTTTTAGACCCTATCCTTTCTCTTATTTCCTCAGGGTTAAACCGAAATCCGTCGTCTTCATTGACCTTCACAAACACTGGAGTACAGCCTAGGAATCTAACCACATTAGGGTAACAGGCATAGTGGGGGTCAGACAGTATCACTTCTTCTCCTGCCTCGAGCAAAACTGAAAAGATTAGCATCAAGGCTGGCGAAGAACCATTCGTAACTATGATTTGGTTGGGAGAAATAGAGACGCCGTATTTCTCTAAATAATGTTCAGCGATGGTTTCTCGTAGCTCTAGGAGGCCAAGGCTTGCGGTGTAACGGGTCTTTCCTTCTCTTATCGCTTTCTCTGCAGCCCTTTTGATGCAGTTTGGTGTGGGGAAATCGGGCTCGCCGACTTCGAGGTGAATTATCTGCAGTCCTTGACGTTCCAGTTCTTGCGCTCGCTCTAGGACTTCCATGACGTAGAATGGCGGCATATCTATTGCTGTTCTGCGCATTTCAAATTCTTCCTCGTTACAACTCGCTTTTGTTTCATTCCCTAGCCTTCATAGACATTTAATATTTGGGCTGAGCGCTTCACTAATACCTTTTGAATTAAGTTCATTTTCTCCCAGTTTCCCTCATGAATAGACCTAGTATTAGCGTTATCTCCGCTATAATCGCCAGCATTGTTATGGCTGGAAGGAAAGATCCAGTTGCGTCTTTTAGATATCCAACTGCTATGGGAAAGAGGAAAGGGCCGATATTGCCTAAGGACGATATCAACCCAACCGAACTTGCCACGAGTCTAGCTACTTCTGAAAGCTCTGTTGGTATCACTAAAACTAGAGTTACGATACCGGCGGTGCAGAAACCGGCTACGAATATGGTAGCCCATAGAGGGGCGTCTGAGAACAATGCGATGGCTAGGATGGTCGGGCCGCTAAAGAGTCCTAAAATCCATAGGAAGGGCCTTCTTAGGCCTAGTTTGTCTGATAACGTGCCTACCGTAGGACCAGCTAACAAAAATCCCAATGGCAACATGGAGGCCATCAGTCCCGCGATTTCAGGAGAGATGCCTTCAAGTTCAAGCATGTCTGGAAGCGACACTACGAGTGTGTCATAACATCCCATGGCGCATATGCATAAACCAGTTAAAACCCAGATTTCTTTTACTCGGAGCAAGCGGACAATTTCTTCTTTTGATGGAGCCCTTAGAGCTGTCTTATGTGCCAACTCTTCGTCCCTGCTTCTTGTGGGTTCTTTGGCTACAGTCCACCACAATGCAGATAGAATTAACCCGAAGATTCCGTAGACGCAGAAGACGTTCCTCCAGTTATGAACATATTCTAAAACGAACGGAGTTAGGGTCAGTGCAGCTATCTCTCCGAGGGGAAAACCCGCTACATAAACACCTGTGGCAAGACCCACTTTTTTCGGGAACCAAGCATCCACAAGCTTAGATAAGGAAGGTAAGATTGCTGCGAACCCGATTCCGAGGAGCAGTTGAAAGATTAACAGAGTCTCGTAATTAATAGCGAAGCCCCTTAAGAATCCAAAAATGCCCATGATGGTCGCCGCTAACTTCAAAGTTGCTGAAGACCCGATGCGGTCGCTTAGCAAGCCCCAGGGAATGCGTAGCAGTACGAGGGCTAAGATGCATATTGAGAAGACAAAATTAGCTTGAGCATAAAGTAACCCCATTTCAAACCGTATCTTCGAAACAAGCTGTGAAAAAGAGAAAAGAAGGAAGTGAAGTTCAAAGGCTGTAAGGAAAGCCAGAGTTAACATAATCCATCGATGCTGAGACAGGTTTCCCATCGCAAACGCCAAAGAAATGAGTAAAGGGTGTAAGTAAATATTTAGGCTTGTGTGGCAAAAGTAAAGGTGAAAGATGATGACCATGTCTTTTACATCTATCCGGAAAATCTTGGATGGCCGTTTTGAAGGTAAGCAAGTGGGTATCAGAGGGTGGGTCTACCGGAAAAGAGAAAGTAAAGACATTATTTTCGTTGTAGTGCGCGACGCTACAGGCGTCATACAATGCACCGTTACGAGGGATAGTCCAGCTTGGGCTGACGCTGAAAAGGTGACAATCGAGTCCTCCGTCACACTGACTGGAACCGTGAGAAAAGATGAACGCGCCCCCGGAGGATTTGAAGTGTCCACGAACCAATTGAGAATAGTGGGACTGGCTGAACCATTTCCGATAACGAAGGACCAGAGCGAAGAGTTTCGACGTGACGTTCGACATCTGTGGCTTCGAAGTCAAAGAATGATCAAAATTATGAAGATAAGAAGTGAAGTGCTGAAGTTTGTACACGAGTTTTTCAGAAAAAGCGACTTCACTGAAGTTTCGCCGCCCATGTTCATATCCAGCGCTGTGGAAGGCGGCGCCACGCTTTTCGGTGTGAAATACTTTGATAAAGATCTTTATCTAACCCAAAGCGCCCAACTGCACCTTGAGGTGTTAATCGGTTCGTTAGAGAAGGTTTATTGCGTCGCTCCCTCCTTCAGAGCTGAGAAGAGTAGGACGATAAGGCATCTTGCAGAGTATTGGCACGTAGAAGCGGAACAGGCTTTCGCAACGATGGATGATCTCATGCGCTTGGAAGAGGATCTCGTGAGTTATGTGTGCCAGAAAGTTGCGAAACAATGCGAGAAAGAACTTAGAAAGTTGAAAGTGGATGCCAAGAAATTGGCTGAAGTGAAACCGCCGTTCGGCAGAATCACCTACGACGAAGCCATAGAGAGACTTCATAAAAAAGACTTCAAGATCAGATGGGGAGAGGATTTCGGGTTTGACGAGGAGAGGGCGTTGGCGAAGGAGTTTGGGAAGCCCCTTTTCGTGTACGCTTATCCTAGGGAGATAAAGGCGTTTTACTGCAAGATGTACAAGGAGAACCCGAAACTCGTTATGTCTGTAGATTTGATCGTGCCGAAGATTGGAGAACTTGCCACCGGCGGGTCAAGAATTGATGATAAGGAGGAGTTGATTGAGCGCCTTAGAGAATTCGGCTTGAAAGAAGAAGATTATGACTGGTACGTTGATTTGAGAAGATATGGAACCACTCCTCACATTGGTTTTGGATTAGGGGTTGAGCGGCTACTAGCTTGGATGCTTGATTTGGAAAACGTGATGGACACCATTCCATTCCCACGCACAATCAGAAGATTCTACCCTTAATTTGCAGATTCCGCTGTCAATTTTCATTTGCGTTTTCTGAAGATCTGAGCGCCTTCTGTAAAAAAGACTGATCTTCCAGATAAATTGCGAGTGCGCATTAAAGGATACCGAAGAAGGAGATATATAAAAAGATGTGGAAAATGGAACTAAGTTGGACTTCAAAAATCTTTTTTATCATCAGATTAGGCTTTAGACTAACTCTCCAATCGCGAACCGGTTTCCAACTCTTGTTATTTTGAACTTCACGTGTTCTCCTTGCTTAGTGTTTGGCACAAATATGATGA